>NZ_JBPKBJ010000002.1:0-116385 GCF_051390655.1 Acinetobacter sp. P1(2025) | reverse complement strand
CAAAAAGACATTAACCATCTTGCAAATCAGCATATCAAGCATGGTTCAACAATCCATGCAGATGAAAGTACCGCATACGATACACTAAATGCTCGTTTCACGACTAAGCGTGTTAATCATCAATATGAATACCGTTCTAAAGATGGTGTGACCAATAATCTTGCTGAAAGCTATTTCAGTCGATTCAGACGTATGCAGTTAGGGCAAATGCACAAGTTTGGTGTGATGTACCTTGCCAACTATGCCAATGAAGCTGCTTATCGTGAAGATACTCGTAGATGGTCGAATGGTGAAATCTTTACTGATATTTTAATGAAATGCACTCAAACTCGAACACACAAAGATTGGTGTGGTTATTGGCAAGGGAATAAGCGTAAAACCGAACGCTTGCTGAACTAGGTGATGATTTCCCATAAGTAAGGGCGTTGTTTGCCAATGGCAGCGATAAATCCTTTAAGCCTTAGTCGATTCAGAACTTTGATTAAGCTAGGGCTGACCTCATCTCCCAAAGATTCATCCATGCCTTTAATTTCTAATATCTGCACTACAATTTCCTTGTAGTTCATTGGGCTTTGGGCTTCACGCAAACAAGTCAAAACCAACGCTTGCAATTCACCTCGTCCAAAATAGGGATTTCTTTGGTTTGTACGCTTAGATTTAACGCTTCTTAGATCAAATTCAGGTGAAAATAACTTAATAGTGTGATCTACATGCAGTAGCATTTCAGAGATACGTTGAATTTCTTTTTGATGTGCTTCAATTTGACCAAGCAATTCCGCACGTTTTTTAGTTAATCCTGATACGATATGTGATTCAGCCATAATCCCTTTCCTTATGTGTAAAGGAATTATTTTAAATGGCGAATCACTCTATTTATTGTGCGGTTGCTACATAATAGCGTATATTTAATTGATATGATCAATTAAATATTTAATTAATGTTTTAGAATAGTTTGTTTTTTAGTATTTATTTTCACCCCCTAAGTAGATATATTTATTATTAAGTTAATAGGGTGGATCGTTATGCAGAAAATAGATTTTGGCGTAATCGCAGATTATAGTTTAGGTTTTTCAGATATAGTGTTAGATGTTTTTAACCCAAGTGTGGTCAAAAGTAAGATAGAAGTAATGCTATTGACCCAAAAACTATTATCCCCCGATACGACTCATTGCAGCATTTCAGTCGATTATTCCAAAAATCGCCGAGCAACCGCATTTGCAATGAATAGTATTCAAGAAACGATCCTAAGCTTGGTTGATAAAGGTCAATCTGTTTTTATTGATGCCGATGCTTTCTTGGATAAAGCCTTCTTAAAGAAATTAAATCTAGCCACGTTGAAGCAAGGAACACCTTACATGGAGTTGGATTTTGCAGATGGAACATGGCGTAGTCACCGCGCAGAGCATTTCACTTGGAATCCGCTACATGGGATGAGCTTTGATGAAATGGTTGCATTTTTTGATCATCTTTTTTTTGGTCTAGGTGGCTGTAGTAAGGCACTCATTAAGCATGTGCTAACCCTAGAAGCTGAAAGTAATATGGGTTATGTCACATTCAAGAGCTTGGCTGATACTTTGGATGCTTTACCAAGTAATGTGAACAAAGATGAGGTTCAAGTTTTAAGGACATTGCTTGATGCTCTAAATAAATTATTTAAAAATGAATTAGGTCTTAGTGATATTGGCTCACAGCGCAAAATTGGCGTAAATGATATTTTCCACAATGGCGGTGTACTTGTTATTAAAAATAGCAAGCCTGTCAAAAGGCATGAGCTTAGTTTTAACGCCGTTCTACAAGCATTACACTTTAACGCCAAGTGGACGTTCTACAACAATAAAGCTGTGATTCAATCAAAGACATTTGTATTCATGTCGAATATCAACCGTAAATTAGAGGATCGGGATTTAAATATCACATCAAGACGTTTTGAAGTTGGTCGATCTTGTAATGAGAAGATTGTTTATCTATTTGATTCAGAAAAAAAGGATGATTATCTTTATTTGAATTTGGAAAATGTTGTTATGGGCAACTGTAATTTGCACATGAGTATTAATCATCGTGGACGAATTAAGTCTAAATTGGATTTTGGCTTTTAATTAAATATGGTTTAAGGAGTTGGGTGGATGAGTATTGCTATTTGTACCTATCGTGTTGATCAAGAAATTTGGCTAGGTCTTGAGTCTGAATTTGAAAAGGATTCGCTGCATCAAAAATCAAATGAAATGTTGGATATTCATAATTGTGTTCTTATGCAAGAAGATGAATCTGAAATTACCATGCATCAGTACATGACTAATCTAATTGAGGATGGTCTGCTGACATTGGATATGTTGCCTTGTAGCTTAGGTTCTTTTTTGGAACAGGCCATCAAGCGTACAGATGGTAAAAGGCAATGGCGGGTTTTATTCGGCCATCTAGGGGATGCTGTCAGTTAAGCTTATTCAATTAAATGAAATGCAAAAGGTGAACTCAATTGGTTCACCTTTTTTACGCCGTGATTATATATTTAAAAACATATTTTTCATTTATTGTTTGCATTAAACGATATATAATTTTTTTAAAACAATTTGAGTAATTATTATGGGAAATATTAGTCTAGGATTCGTTGCTAAAAATTTATTAAATCCAAGTGTTATTAAGGCAGAGTTTGAGTCTAACGCATTAACTAAAAAGTTATTAATGGACAAAAATTATCATTGCAGTATTTTGGCAGATTATGATAAAAACGCCGAAATAAATAATATCGCTATAAGAAAAATACAAGATTCTATTCTTAAGTTAGCAGATGCAGGGAACAGCATCGTTATTGATTCTAATATTTTCTATAATTCAGAATTTTTGAAAAAACTTAATTTAGCTGCTGTGCGTAATTCTATTCCTTATGTGGAGTTGGATTTAAAGGATGTTGTATGGAATCGGGGTGAAGCTAAGTCTTTTGCTTGGAACCCTTTAGATGGCATGACTATAATTGAAAAATGTGAGTTTATTAATATCATCATAAGAAAATCACATGGTATGGATTGCGAATTAAGTGTTGTTCAAAACCTAGTTATTTTGGAATCTGAAATAAATAAGGGTTGCACTACTTTTAAAAGTCTTATTGATGCGCTTGACACATTGAAAGATAAAAATGTGGAGGGCCATAAGGACTTGAGAGAGGTTCTTGTTAGATTGATGTGCATGTGTACAAGTAAGTTAAATTCTAGTGATGTTTCTTATGAATATAGCATGTCATTTATAAATCTATTGCGTAGTAATGCAGTTGTTGTATTCAAGAACAGAAGTCTTTTTTGTGATAGCGACTTTGATCTTAGTTCAATTATTCACATAATTTATTATATTTCCCAAGTGAATAAATATAAAACCAAAAATGGTTCAACTAAACCATCAAAAAACTTTGTCTTTATGTCAAATCTAGGTGGCCCTGTTGGTGATCATGAAATGTCATTTATATCAAGAAATCTCGAAATGGGAAGAAGTCTGAACGAGAAGATTGTTTATTTATTTGATATGAGTAAGCGTGGTGAAAAAAACAACAAGCAACTAGAGCAAATTGTTTTAGGTAATTGCAATCTTCAAATGGAAATTAATGATCATGGTCAAATTAAGACTGTAGATAAAAACAAAGAACAAGTGATTAGTTACCCGATTAATGCTTTTTCAAAACCTAACGAAAATAGTGAAAGTTTGGAAAAAAGACCTGATATTGCTGACAAGTTATCATGGGATAGAGCAGATAATGTCATTAAAAGTATTCGTATATATACGCAAGGGCGTAGAGATACCGAAATAAAAGACTTGGCCAATTTAATGCAGTTGGCAATTGTGCTTCTAAAAGAGGGTTATAATGAACACTACATGGAAGATGATGATTATGGGTATTCTCTAGAATGCGTGGAGGGTTATTTTTCTACTCAACAAGGGGAAAAAGTTTTTGAAAAATTCGCTGCACCTGTAAGACAAGAGTGGAAAGATTATGCTTACCCATTAAAGCAGTTCAATATTGTTATACAAGCCAATGAGAGTGTGAGTCGTGAACAGTTGATTGATAAGTTACAGGCGATTATTTCTGAAATGGGTGAATCTCTTAAAGATCAGACCCAACAGGATAAAGATTGGGCCTATGTATGTGAGTTTTTGGATGATGTCACTGTTCCTAGATTTTAATGTGTAAGAATAATGTGAATAAACATTATTTCTTGAATTGTAAAAAAGCCCTTTAGGGCTTTTTTTAGTCGTTAGATTCTTCTTTTAATTCTGCAATCGCTTCATCGGTCATCCCAAGTAGGTTTTTCAATAGTGGCTCTTTATCATCAGGGGTAGATAGTCGTTCAGTGATTAATTTACCTTCATGGTAGATTTCAATTAACCAAAAACTATAATCATCTTCTATCGCCTGAACAATACAAGTGAGTTTGAACTTTTGGATTAATGCTTGCAGTATTGGTGTTGGCATATTCCAAGCAGTTTTGAAGGTGATGCTGTTCTTTAAAATTTTGATGCTAGATGCATTCCATTTGGTTCCCCAATGTTCAGGACACCATGAGTACCAATTGATTGCGTTATGTTGCATCTTCGTAGTTGGCGATTAATGCTTGTTTTTTTGCTTTATCCGTTTCGCCGTTGAGATCGGCTTTGATGCTAATCAATGTCCATAGGTAAGATGCATTCAACCACTGATCTAATGTGTCTTGATGATCGTCAGTGAATACAAAGTTTTGATTTAATAATACGTGTTTGTCCTTTGGTAGTTGATCATTAATGTACTTCAAGAACATGACTTTATTAATTCGGGCAAGTGATTCGTTAGGTGTGTTAATGGTAGGTTTTTTTAAACGCTCAGTAATGTCTAATCTAAATTGATCCATTTGTTTAATCGAGGTGGAACGCTCTTTTACTGTGGCTATGTGGAGCTTGGTGCCAATACTGTTGATAAAGTTTCGACTTTGCGGATCATTTAAAATTGCAATAGCATTTAATAAGCTATCTTCGTTTGGCTCTGAATGCAAAATGTCAATTAAAGCGGTGTTTAATTCCATTTTATCTTGATCATTGCTGTTTTGATCGGGTTCAGAGCTATCCATTTCAACTGTTTTTTCCGCTTTGTATGTCGGTAGGCTGTTGGCAATCGCCATGCTTGAAAAGCCGACTAAAGAAATAGCTAGGAATAGTGCATTTAATTTTTTCATATTTACGCCGTTAAGGTTAGTTTCTCAAATTCTGCAAAAAACAATATTCAAAATGCTTTGTCTATCGTTGTGAGAGCCTACATTGTTTGACTCTCGTATTTGACCAAATGTGAGAGCTAAAAAAATAAATATCATTTGACCATTATTAATTTAACATAAGTTTTTATTATATGTTTCATATTTTATGAATATTAATTTAATTATTATTATGATAACATTCTCTTTATTCAGATTAATTTATTATATTTAAACACATTTGCTTTGTGAGCCATTTATGCCGAGTTTATCTAATGAGTTTCTAAATCCCTTAAAGGTCGTAAATGCTCGATGTGAGCATCTTCGCCTGAATTTTAAAGGCATTATGAAGCGTATAGAGCTTAGAGCAATTCACCATATTAATTGTGGTCGCAATATTGGCTCTATAGTCACTTGGGATGATTGGATTTATTCGGCGTTAGACTGCTATTTCCCTTCTTGGAAAAATGGGCTTGTTGAAAATAGCCCAATCCCTGAAAAATATATTAATGGTATGCCAATGCCAACAGGTGAGTTAGTCACAGTTGGTTCTTGGTTGTTGTCTAAAAATATCTATCGCTTCGATGATGATGTTGCAAGCGAGTTGATCAAAAGTGAATTTGAGGGAACCTTACCCAATTCTTTAATTCATATCCCTGATCTTTGTGTATATGTGCAAACTGATAACTTCGATCTCAATTTTCAGGGCAATAAAGTCTATGGTGTCATATTCACTGTGACTGAACTTTGTTTTAAAAAAGTCCTTGTTTCAACAGTGTTCTTAGATACAGGCTTAACCAAAACTGCTGTTTTGATGATTGATCAGGAAAAAACGATTGATGAATCATTATTGGATTTCATTAATGAATTTCACTCTGATTCTGTAGTCTTTAATGAAGAAGAAGTGAAACAGTACCAATCGCTGCAAAAAAATCTAATCAATATCTTATTATGGTTCAGTTTATCTAAGCCCGACTATGTTCCATTACTTCCCGATCAGCATAAAGAGGTCAGTGGTGTTCAATCGGTGAAAGGAACACTAAGACTTTTTGAAGCAAAAAAATATAAGCCTTTTATTGCAGGGCGTGAAACAGCCAAACAAATTCAAGCTGTAAAAGATGAATTGGGTAAGTCCAATCAGAAAATAGCCAAACAACAACGTAAACCCCACTTAAGACGAGCGCACTATCACCTCTATTGGTATGGGGCCAAAGGTTCATTTGAACGATACGAATTTAAATGGATTCCGATCACTTTGGTTGGTGGCTCTGTTGAGCTTGTATAAAGAAATTAAGTCATATTAAGGAGTGGTAGGTATGAAATTTGATTTTGTTGATCAAAAAGTAATTGTTAAATTTAACGATGGTTCTGTTTTTATAGAATGTTCGGAGCGTTTATTCGGGTTAGATATTGTGTCTGCTGTGATGATTTTTGGGGCTTGTATTGGTAGTGTTTTTGCTACTACGATTGTACTTATTAGATTTTTATTAAAACTTAATGGACATAAATTAAGTATATTGTCTTTTATGCCTGACAGTGATTTGAAACTATATTCAATGTTTATTTTAGGGTTTATGTGCCTGTTCTCAATATTTGGTTTTTATATCTATCGTTGCTTTAGACAAGAAATAAAAAATAAGTCTTGAGCTAAATCAATAAACATCAATACAAGCGAAATAGGTGATTCTAATGATGAAACAAAAGAATGCTAATGTTGTTATTGAAGATGGCTTTGCAATGCGAATAGTGTGCGGGATGGTCACTTTATGAATCAGGTGCAAAGAAGCCAACTTCACAAACATGGACAGCTTTTTGTTTGGCCACAGGCACACATCCACATTACCATTTAAGTGATTTGGATGATCTTGATTTTGATCGGAAGCTATTTGTTGATTTGGAAAACCTTTTATTGAGCGATAATGAGTTGGCCATAACAAGTTTACCATTATGGTTTAGCTACCTGATTCAAGACAATGATGCATTTTTAGTGATGTTGAATGAAAGCATTAATCGGGATTTTATTGCAAACTTTAACAAGTTGGCTAAAACTGAAATTAAATACAGTCCGATCATTGAGAAAGAATTGCCAAAGATTTATCAATTAATTGATAAAGCGACAGGTTACAACCCGAATAAATCAGAAAGCAAAGTGACCGATGATATGTGTAAGCAAACAATTAAGAATCACACTAAACAATAGAGTGTCATACTAATCAATAAAGTTTCATATTGGAAAGTTGGAAAGCAAAATGAATGCTAATGAATTATATGAAAAGCTAAAAAAAATTGGAAAGCCCATTATTCATGTTGATAGTGTTGAAGCTACTATGAACATGGATATTTCAATAGAGGAATTGGATAAACATATTGAAATTTTAGGGGTTCATTTTTTATTGGTCGAAATATTAAAAGTAGATTCTAATGATCTATTTTCTAAAGAAAATAAGTCCTATATTGATGATTATATTAACCAAAATATAGATGATAAAAAAACAATATTATCTATCAAGGAAAAAAAACCAACGGATATAGGTATGGTATCTATTGGTTTTAATCTCAATGGATGTGTTCTTGCTTTTACCCATATTGATGAATGGATGGAACATTTAATTCAACTTGCTAAGTTTATTTCCGACAAAAGAGAAAGTGAAGACAGTAATAATTATTGGGAGGAACAAAATAAAATTCGAGAACAAAAGTTTTTGGAAAAACAAGAAAAGGAAAAAGAAAAGGAAGATATGATACAGAGGGTTGAAGAATTGACAAATTGTGACAGATTTCAAAACTTTAAAACCAAAGGTGAAATGTTATTATTTTGGGAAAATAATATCCCTGATTTATACAAAACACTATCAAGAACATTCATGGAAAAGATGGCTAGAAAGTATATTTCAATTGTCAGGGGTTCATAGTTTTTCAGTATGATATTTTTTTGATCTTAAATGTTTCAGGATTCATATTTGACTAATCGAGTATGAATCTTTTTTGTTTGTGTTTTTCTTAAATTAATAGCTTTGGTGCTACTTGAGTATGAAACTCTTTTGAATGCTTACAATATGGTGGTTTTTGAAGCGAACATTGCTGATAAGCCGCATCGGATTGAAGCAACGCATTATGATTTTAATCGTCTGTTGTATCTAGTTTTTAGGATGGTCTACATCCCTATGTTCGATCAAATGGTTTTAAATAAAGCGAAATAAGTTTGGTGAAAATATGAAAAAAGAAAAAGTGATTTACCTATCTAAAGTCAGCATTGTTTTTGCTGTTCTATCTGTGGTTTTTGCATATTGTTTCACTACCGCAATTAACGTAGCATCACCGATGATTATTGAGATTCAAAAGAGCGTGGTGGGTGCATTTTTAATGGCCCCGATCTCGATGTTTACATTGATGCTTTTGGTCGTATTAGCCAAAAATATCGCGGTCATGCTCATTAAGAAACCCGATAATATTTGATGCGGATAGCAGATGCCCCGAGCGTTTTCAAAGTCGTGAAAGTTTGGGGTTAATATATAAGGTTTGGGGAATCATTAAGGTGGCCCCGAGCGAGAAAATAGCCTAAGCAAGAACATTCGACCATCAGACCCCGACTAAGCCACTCCCGATTAGGGTAGGGCATTTGTCTATTCCACTCATGCCGAACTATGATAGAATCCTATTCTACCTTTATGGTTTTCTATTTTATCCTGTGTATAGCGAACTATAAAGGTGGGCCTATCGCCCGAATAGGGCTGATATATTATGGAGCCATAATTAGTGTAAGCGTATTATTTGGCGCAACTGCCGAGTATATCCACCCTACAGCTAGGGTTTATCCATTTCCCCCGCAATACCCTCTATATTGCCTTGTTTTCCCCTTATATAAGCCTTCTATGCGCTTTTAAATAGATTTCTATTATCAATTTATATAGCTTTCTATTTTTTACCCCCCGCTTGGGCTTGTGCTTTTCCTAACATTTTTAAAATCCAATAGTTGTTTATATTTAGATAGCTTTACCTACCTAGTTACCTATTTATATCCCTATAGCTCTCTATCTTCTCTTTATATGGTTCTCTATTTATTCCCCACACCCATTTGCATGATCCTGTTGTTCCTGATGCTGTGTCGCTCTTATATAGTTATCTATGGGGTAGGGTAGTTATCCATGTGCTATATAGTGGGCTATGTTCTTTTATAGTTTGCTTTATTATTTAATAGTGGGCTATTGGATTATATAGTTCTCTATTGTTTTGGATAGACTGCTATATTCCCGCCGTGTTAGCAGTCTTTTATTTATATATATTCCGATTATCTGCTTTATATTTGTTTTTATTTATTTGGATTATCTTTAATTTGCCTTAATCCTTATTTGGTTTATTGTGCTGCTCTGTTGCCTTTATATAGTTGTCTATATTGCTATTGGTTATATCCCTTCGCTTGGGGATACTCACTTCCTTTCTTAGTCGGGGGGATAGGTCGCTTTTAATGTTTAGTTATCTTTATTGGTTCATCTGATATTTGTGGTATATATGGCGGGCGGGCGAAAAAATTTTTTAAAATTTTGTTTTCCCTTTACTATTCCTACGTTTTATATAAAATAGTCAGCATCGAGAGGACACCTAGTAAACTTGTGTGGGTATGCAAACTCTCTTGTTATTTTCGACCTTAACCCTCGCTAATAACGCCTAGCTCCGCTAGTAAAGTCCTATTCCAATATAGGACTTTTTTTATATCTCATTATTTTTATACAACTGTTCATTTTCCTATTTACTATTTATTGCTTTTATATAAAATAGCCCTTGCATAGCGTTTCGTGAGTTATGCACTGTTATCTGAATGTGATTACTTCAATTAACAGACCACTAACTCAAAAGTTAGTAACTTTCAGGTTAGTACAAAGCTCTATTCTAATATAGAGCTTTTTTTATTCCCTTTTTATTTGTTGTACGTTCTCACGAATTAAACTATAATATTTCAATAATATTAACGAAGCCTTGATTATGGTACTTACCCCACAACAACGAAAACAACGTGAAGCCTCTAATCGTGAAAATCTAGGCTTTTCCCGCCGTTCCTTTTGGATCAAAGATGCTCTCATTCAAGATATTGACGATACCAAGTCAAGCCTCAATCTCGATAGCAAAGATCAAGCAGTCAACCAACTCTTAGAAGTCGCCCATATCGTGCAGCACGGTAAACCCCATAAACCCATCTTCGTTGAAGATGATGCCAAAACCGCTATCCGACAATTGATCTTTACCCAATTCAATCTTAGTTTCCCTACATCTATCGTCCTTGCCGAAAATCAAATACAAAACTCTGTCGCCACCACCGTGTCCGATTGGGCCATCCTCAATGCCCTAGATCACCTAAAAAAAGTCTTTGTCCTCTGTCGTACCAATCTCGATCTTCCCCAAATCGCCAAAAAGTACAATAAAAAATTACTGACCCTCAACTCGCATAACTTAGCCGAGTTCAATGTCGATATGCTCAAAGCCGATGTGATCCACCTCGATCTTAATGATCCCGATCTCGAACAAAATCACCTCGCTTGCTTGGCCACCATGTTCGGTAACGAACTCGCTTTTCATGTCATCGAATCTGAATCCATTGCATCCTGTGCTACCTTCCTTGAGGAAAACTACGCATGTTCCCTCAATATGCAATCCACCGTACACAACAGCCTCTACCTCAATAGCAATAAAAAACACTTTATCCATATCGTGCGTGAGTTCGATGACCCTCAATCCATTGATCAAATCTTTGAGGCTTAAGCATGGACTTCTCTCAATATATCCCCGACCCAAAAGTGCTACTTCGGGCAGCCTCTCAAAAAAATGGCTTGTTGCGCTTCTTTATCCTGTATTTCTTTCATGGATCACTCTTTACCCTGATCTCAAGCCTATTAGACTTTCATTCCCTCGATCCCATCATCGGCTTTACCTTTTCGATCTTTGGCATGGTCTTTATCTTCGTCCATAGCCTTGTGTCTTACCGTGTCCTTTTCCCCGAATTGAGCGAAAAGAGCAAAATCAAACCCAACTTAAGCCTGATATGGAGCAACCTCATGTTCGCCCAAATCTGCTTCCTCGTCATTTTCCTTAAATGCTTAAGCATCCACTATGATCTATTCGGCATCTTGTTTAGCTCAAGCTTATCTTCGCTTTTCGCCGTAATGGTGTATCTTTATTTAAAAAAAATATTGGATAACTCAAAAGGACAAATAAAATGATCCCTTCTGATGAACTGAAACAAATCCAACACCTCACTCAACACATGCGGGGCTTATTTTTGGATATGCTGCAAGATTCTATGCAAAGTTCAAATACCACAGGCTCATGCGCCTATGCCTGTGTAATACTCAAAAAAGCCTTTCAGCAATTTACCGAGTTCAATACCCATTTTAGAGGCGGGGATGGGCTTGCCGATGGGGGCTACATGAATGAGCAAGGGCAATTGTTTGGTCACTATTGGCTAGAAGTAAATACCCCATCCGAAACCTATGTCGTGGACATTACCGCAGATCAATTTGGGGGCGAAGCTGTTATTATCATTCCGCATAAACAAGCAACCCAATATCTTGCAGGGAACCAAGACACCATTGATGAACACTTTGTTGAAATCATCGAATCAATCACGCAATCATAACTAAGGATCAGTCTTATGGATTTAGCAACGCTCGGATTTATTTCTTTTCTATGTGGCTTGGCTTGTATCGGCATCATTCCTTATTTTGTAATTAAACAGAAAAAAAATATGACTGAACTACGTCTATTCGTTCACTTGGCTCTTGCCTTTGTCGTGTTTTCGCTCTTAAGCCAATTTGATGTGGTTAAAAATATCGGCATTAGCCGAGATTTACCCATCTACAGCTACGGCGTGTTCCTGTTCGCAATCGCCATGATTATTGTTGCTTGCTTAAATAGCTTGTTCCGCAAGAAAAGTATTTTTAGTTATTCAGGTTACATCCATACCGCCACTATCCTGATCTTTATCTCTCTTGGGACATTGTTCATTGGCCAATAATCCTGATCCAATAAAAAACCCCGAATCATCGGGGCTTTTTTTTACGTCCATTTACTTGCTTGTCTTGGGCCGAATACCCACTGAACCCTTACTCACAGCAAACTCAAATTGATGAGCATAGTTATTCTTTAAGATGTTCAGTAAGCGCACGTAACCATATTTCTTAGGATCAAATTCAGGCATTTTCACCGCCAACTCGTCCTCAATCTGTTTCATTTTGACAAATGAGGTTGGTGTCACTTGTTTGGCACGAATCAGGTCTTGAATTAAATGAAATACATCAAGATCAAGATAAGTTGGACAAACACTCTTGTTTTGTTGTTGCCCCGCATTGGACGAATTTGAGTTTTGATACTTAAGCCTCACCGTATAACCGTTTTTGGTTTTCGCAAGGCTGTACTGCTGACTTGCTTTTAAAAAAGTGCGTAAGGTTCCATAACCATAATGACGTACCGAAAAACTTGGAATCGCCTTTTGAAGCCGTGAGGTGATCATTGGTATATTGGGAGCCGTAGCACCGTTCTTTTTTGGGGTGTTTGCTATGGTCTTTTTGATTTTTTCCCATAGATCACGCTCAATTATAATTGAGCCGACCTGTATCAAATTTCTAGCTTGATTGCGGGGTGGTGGTTCGACAATGCTATTTGTCTGAATAAACTCGACTTGATCATTGTAATCATCTATAGGCTTAGGTGTGGGTGGTGGCTCGACAATGCTGTTTGTTTGAATAAACTTGGCTTGTTCATTTTGGTCATCTAATTGCTCTTGAATCAGTGCCTCATTGACTTCATCAATATTAACGTATTCAAGCTCTGTATTATCTTGTTGCGGTTCACCCTTATCTTCATCAAGATCAATCTCAATCTTGTCATTTGCATATTCAAATACGTTATCCGTAAGAAATTGACGCATTTCTTGGTCAATCACCCCGACTAAAGGTTCAGGCTCTTGTTGATTTTCAATCACAGGTGCGAGTTCTTGTTGTGGTTTAGGTTCAATCGGAGTACCCGCTATAAACTCATCATTATGGCCAACATAATTCGAGTATTCATCTTTCACCTGTTGTTCAACAACAATTGGGGTTGGCTTAGGTTTGGCAAAATCCGATTGATGTATTTTAATTTGCGTTTGTCGGTTGATGTAGTTGGGGATTCTTAATGCTCGATCTTTGGTTTTATTGTTTGTTTGCACAAGCTCATAAATACCCAATTCAGTAAAAAAGTTCTTATAGCTGCTATAGCCATATTGTTTAATTTTAAATTCAGGCAATCTTCTCAATAGAATTAAATGTATTTCTTTTAAAATTACCCCTGATTCGGTTTTATTAATTTCATCATCAATGATCTCACTTAATTTTTCCCACGCCATTTTTTTAATCTTAATCTTGCCAATCTTAAGCGTAGGATTATCACCATTAAGGTACATTGGGTGCTTGGGTGGGATATAGGTGTTTTGGTTTTGCTCTACTATTGGTTCGGGAACATTGATCGGTTCTATTGGAATATCAATCAATTCCTCACTTGGTTGCAATGAATCATCACTTTTTGGCTCAAGGTAAAAATGTAGGGTGTAGGCTTGCGAATTGATCTGCTCACCAAAGCCATAAACATTAAAACCACTCGCTCTAAATCGGAGTGCTAGGGCAGCATAATCTTGATGATTTGACACAATCGCTATGCTTTTGGTTTTCTCTTTTGAGCTATGCAACACATCCATTGCATGAATGGTTAATACCACTTCGGTACTTGCTACAGATTCCCTCGAATTAAACTGATGTACCGTAGTCATGGCGTACTGATAGATATATGGCTTCCAATGATCTAATTTAGGATCACTCCAATCACCAAAAATGTGTGTAGTTTTCACCTGACCAAGACCATCGGCTAAGGTTTTATATACATCTTCTATCTCTTGCGGATTGATACTCTTGGCATCAATGAATACAGCTATCGCTTGCATGGAACCCAACCACATTATTAATAATATGGCTTGATTATGCACTTTATTTCAAATAAAAAATAATATTTAATTAATATTAAATAAATTTAATAAATATTGTTTAGGTATCTTTTATAAACTACCCATATTTTCTTGCACCCCTAAGTGGATTAACATAAATTGTGGTGTTCTTTTTTCTGACCTGAAATAAGTCGAGCGCAAAGATAAAGTCACTCATCTTGCTATAACCATACCGCTTCGGATTGAAATTAGGATCATGTTGCTTGATTTTTTGCGTCAAAATACCAAGATTAACCCATCCATATTCATCAAGGACACAATCATTTATTGCCAACTTCACCGTTTTTATCACATTTAGAGTGATTTTCTTTTCTTGTGGTTGTGGTGGTGTTTCCGTGCTTGTTGCCACTTGTGGCTTATCGCTTTGTGTCGTGAAACACGCTTCCACACCTTCCGCAACATCAACGTAAGTAAATATATCACAAGCTTTTTTAAAGGCTTCTGAACAATTGGTGCGTCCAAAACCATACACCTTTAAACCTTTGGATCGGATTTTAAGAACGAGTGGGGTAAAGTCACTATCACTTGATACAATGCAGAATCCATCAAGCTTATGTTGCGGATCATAAAGCAATTCAATGGCATCTATGGTTAAGAGCATATCGGTGGCATTCTTGCCTTTGGTATAGCTAAATTGCTGAATCGGTGTCAGCGCAAAATTCAATATACTGTCTTGCCAATTTCTTAAACAGGAATTACCCCAATCCCCATATATTCGCTTAATAATCGGATTCCCATATTTTTCAACTTTATTAAAAATGTTTGAAATGTTGTGCATAGAAGCGTTATCAGCATCTATCAAAATTGCCAATCTTTCCATTTTCGCCACTCCAAAAAATTAAATAAATATATTTAATATAATAATTAATATTAACCAATAATAAGGATAATAAACAATATTATTATTAAAAACAATAAATAAATATTTAATATTCTATATTGCAAATAATTTGATAAATATTTAATATTATTTCAAAGCTTTATGCCAAACACGGCGGGCGATTTGAAGTCATCTTGCCATATTAAGAACAGGGGTTTTAAATGAAGTTATTGACCGCTACCGCACTTGCTTGTGCAATTGCCTCACCATGCGTTTTTGCTGACGCTTATGATCCAATGGCAAGCACCGTTGATTATGATGCGAATGCTAAAAATAGTGGCTTTTATCTTGGCTTGAACTATCTCAACCTACCAAGCCAACACGGTAGTTTTGGTGGTCGTATTCCCGACTTAAGCCTGTTTGGTCTTAATTTTGGTTATCAATTTTCACCTTATTTTGGTATTGAAGCTGACTATAACTATGGTCTTGAAAAAAGCTTTGAGGATGAAGATGGTGATAAAGCCAAACTTACCCCGCAAATTTACGGCGTAGCAGTTACTTACCAATATCCTATCGCTAATGGTTTTTATGTGAAATCAGCTTTAGGGGCATCTTGGATTAAAGGGCGTGTTAAGTACCAAGAAGAAGATTTACGTGACCTTAATGACACCTATAAAAAGGATGGTGTATTTCGTGGAAGCGTAGGTATTGGTTATGAAGTACGTCCATTTACCTTTGTTGAAACCACATATAACCGTATTGATAAATTTAACGGCATTCAATTCCAAATCAAACACGTATTTTAATGGACTTTTATAATATGAAACTTCTTTCTATTCTTACTGTTGCTGCTGCTGTCGCCTTACCATGTGCTGTTGCGAATGCACAAGCAACAGAGGGTGTTTATGCAGGGCTGCATTATTTAAACTTACCAAGTCAAAAAGGCTATTCTGATGAAAGCTTTATCGGCTGGGCAATAGGCTATCAAATCAACCCTTATTTGGGTGTCGAGGCTTTTTATAACTACTTAATCAATAATGATAGTTATAGTTACTATGATCGTACTTATGATGTGTACGCACGTACTGATGTAGATGAAATGCTGTACGGTGCTGACGTTACCTTTCAATACCCGATTTATAATGCCTTATATGTCAAAGCATCGGCAGGGGCTTTTGGTGCAACTACGAAAGCAAGCACAACCTATAGTGGTCAATACATTCCCAATAGCTATAGTGGCCGATACGTTTATGAAGAAAACTACAATTCTGACGTAATGTTTCATGGTAGCGCAGGGATTGGCTATGAGTTCATCCCATCGGCATTTGCTGAACTGACTTATCAGCGTTTTGATGAATACAACGGCGTTCAGTTCCAAGTTAAATATTTGTTCTAATCAGGACAAAAGAAAAGCCCGAATCATCGGGCTTTTTTTATGGTTCTCAATCATTAATGCTGATCTAGATAATTTTGAGCCAAGCGTCTTAATGCGTTTGGATCGCCCTCTAGTTTTTTCACAAGCTCACCATCGGTTGATAAGACACATTCTAATTGCTCTCGTTTAATCCCGAGAATATCTGCTACCACAGGATCGGAACCATTTTCAGAAAGTAAGTAGTAGGACAGTACCTTTTTCGTTTGACCATCCCGAGCCAAGCGACCTTCACATTGTTCATGCACACCCGCAGACCAATCTAATTCACCAAAGACAATGGTTGAACAAGTAGGGTGATACTGTAAACCATCCAATCCCGCACCTGATCTTAACGACACAATCAATACTTTGCTTTTCCCCTCAATGAAAGCAGTTTTTGCATCATCTTTTTGTTTTACGCTTTCACTCCCTGTATAGAGTAAAGGCTGATGTTCCTTAAGACGTTCCATCCATATATTGTAAACCTCACGATGCCAACCATATAAAACCACTGATTCGCCTGATTCGATCAGTAGATTGACAAATTCAGCGACATAAGGGGCTTTGGCCATACCTGTTGCTTGACGCATCAAGATATTAAATTCCTCTGTCGCACGTAGTTTTTGCCCTTGAAAGGCTTGGCTTGTACTTAGAATAATTTTGGCAAGTTCCATTGCATGAGTTTTGATTTTATCAAATACATGCAAGTCACTATTAATATAGTGTGGAATGGTCATTAGATCAGGAATTTCTCGGTTTACATCTGTTCGATTTCTTAACAGCATTAAACCTTGTTCTCGCATGTATGCCCCGAAAGCTTTAGGATCATCAATCCTTTTTTCATTGCGACACCACTCACGAAGAAACTCATGCCATGTACCTAACACGTTGGGCCTTAAGAGTTCAATAATGTTAAAAAACTCATTCCCATAGTTATAGATCGGCGTAGCAGACAGCCCCAAACGAAATTCGGCTGCATTGGCAATCAATCGAGCAGCTTGATACTTTAATGATTTATCGCCTGTACGCATTTCTTGCACTTCATCAAATACAATGTACTTGATTAGACCTTTGAGATAATCAGCCCAAGCATTTAACTTTGAATAACTAATGATGATGACATGCGGGGCGGGTTCATCTTTTTTATGCAATTTATAGTGTTTGGTTTGCTTAATGATGTGGGTTTTTAGCTGTGGGGCGAAACGGTTAATTTCTCGTTCCACTTGTAGCTGTAAATGTGGCAAAGTCACAAATAGAGCAGGGATACACTTTGGGTTGGTCATGGCACAAATTGCGCTCATAGTTTTACCCAATCCGACTGAATCCGCTAACAGGTATCCTTTTACTTTAAAGAGTAAGTTGGCAGCAAGTTTCTGATAGTCATACGGTGTAACAGCGAGATCGAAATCGACATGCTCAATTTTGCCATGATCCATGATTTCAATAATGTCATGTTGGAGTTCTTGGTACTGCTTAGATGCTTCTTTTAATAGTCTTAAATTATCTTTACTAATGTCGAGAGGGTAACGATCCATAAACCACAGCAATTCAAAAGAGTTTTCAATATTGCATGTGATTTCAACGTCACCTGTTCGGTTTTGGTAGATTTGAGGGAATAGCCGTTTTAATCGAGTGGTAACATGCGGAACAGTAGATACGATCCAATTATTGTTCTCAAAATAAATATGACCATACTTTTTTTTCATTAAAAAATCCCCGCCAAAATCCGATAACAATACACATCTTTTTCATGCAAGGTTTGCGGTAGGTTCATCACCCAATAAGGCGTACCCACAACAAAGATACAATCAATATCCTCATGGGTTAAATATCTACTCATTTGGCGAAGTAGTGCATTTCGATTACCATCAACCTTTAACTCAAGCGCAATCTTACCCTGATCAAAATTAACCACAAAATCGACAATATCGGATCGGCTTAAGCGTACTTCACGCTCGTATTTCAGACCATGTTCCTTAAGCAATTGCTCAACACCATCTTGCAACTCTTTTTCACCACGAAAGCTAAATTTGTGTAATGCAATCAACTCCCCGAGTGCTTGAACAGCTTGTCGTTCTGATTCCTTTTTTGTCATTGCGCTACCAATAGGGTGAATAATATTTAAATCAATATTATCAAAATAATCAAAGTTAATAAAATATTAAATTAATATTTACTTTATATAGACCTTAATTTTATTTATAGAGTTATTATCTATAATCTGATCCAATATAAATTGTTGCTTAATCGTTCCGAACACACTTTCTAAATCCCCATTAGGAACGAAGCTCGATATGTGCTTTTGCCGATACCCCAATGAAACCGTTTCCTCATTCAAGTTAAGGACGTTTTTCGCCTTTAACTCCGCATAAGCAGCCAACAATATGCGCTCTAAATATATTTGATCCTTTTCATTCGCCCCGACTAATTTCTTTTTAATATCCCCGATAGTTTGTTCACTGTATCGCTCCGCACCACTGATTGAAATTCTATTGGTAACAGATAGATAGATTCTATAAAGCAAAGAAAACAGATAGTACAGGATAGCGATCAAAAGAATGCTTGTAACAAGAATGGTGGCACTTAAAACTGATAATGCCATTAGGTTTGAATGATGTGTATTGTAGTAATGCACCATGTAGTGCTTGAAAATGATTTTTTTGTCTAAGGCGGTAAATAATGCCACAGCAAAAACAACATAGGTTGTTGCCAAGAATGTGCTTTTGTCGATATGGGTATCTTTTACAAATTGATTATTATTAATCGTTAAGCTTTGAATTTCCCTCGCAGATAATGGCTTAAGCATATTACCCCCATATTCAAAGCCAACATATTAAAGAGAAAATATTATAAGGAATTACCCTTATCTTTTAAACTATTATTTTAGTAATATTTTTATTAATTTCGCTATATAGAGAAAATTCATCTAACCCCTGTAATGATTAATCTCGAAAAATCCAAATCAGCAGATCAATGAGGAAATGCAACTTGCATCATGCACAAGATGGATTGCATTAGTCATTTTTTAAACTCTCAAAAAAACATAAACTTAGTCTAGAAATACACCTACTTAAGATGTTCTTAAATTGGGACTGAAACGCCAATATATACCACAGAATAAAAATAGACTTTGTTTTTTTTGGGTGTTATTATTCATTTATCCGATTAACTTTAAATGAATTGAATATGCTAGAAGCATTAACTATAGATACCCCTATAACTGATTTTAATTTTGCATATACGCAAGAATCAGTTGTGCGGTTTATTGATAAAAGAAATGCTGTGTTCTTTTCGCTTTATGACACCCCAAAAGAAGTGTTAATCACCTTAATTAATAAGTGTATTAACCTTGCTAATGAACCTTTTGCTGTTTCTTATAGCACTTACACTAATACACCAACTTTATATATCTCTAAGCACGGTTTGCAGCTTAAGCCTTTTTGGTATGGTGATAAGTTATCAAATAAAGATATTCAAGATGGCGGTAATACTCGTTATATTTCAGTTGCCATTGAAGCCCGATTTGCCGATATGATTTCTGAAATTTCAAAATCACTCTGTATTAGTAAGGGTGATTTGGCAATGCTTTTGTTTATTGCTGAATATTCACCAAAACACTTTATCCAAGCAAAAACACACACCATTAAAGGTGTGATTGCACGGTTCGATCCAAACCATGTTGAGAGAATCCCAAATCAAGAGTTTAAGAAGCCTAGTGGATTGTCATTTGAATCCATATCTGAACAGCTTGAGAACTTGGCTAACGACTTAAATGATCAAAAAAAACAGGATGTTGATTTATTTATTAACAACATTAAAAGAGCATCTAAGTCTAAGATCGCAAAATTGAAGAAAAGTGGGGAATACGACAATCTTCATTATATTGCCGAAGCATTAAGTGTGGATGGTGAGGTTTTATCTAAAAACACGCTTCCTGTTGATTTTGTGGTGGATCGTTGCGAACAACTATATGCTCAAAACCTAAAAGTATTTCAGGGTGCGTATTGTTTACGCATACACGATCCATTTTTAAATGAAAGCTACCTGTTTTACCCTGCACTACAACCGCTTGTTGGTAAAGAGTTTATACAGGGTTGCAACTTTACGCTGTCATTGGTTTTCTTTAATTGGATTCAGTCTGTCACAGGCGTATCGCTTCGATTCCGTATTAGTATGTTTAATCAAGCTTTTGAAAACCTACTTCCTGAATGGATTGTTGAACACTCCACGATTAAAACCACGCAGCTTAAAACCTTAAGTGGTCAGCTTAAAACATTGAAACACAACATGAAAAGAGCTAATAATGAACAGGCAAGTTAAAGAGGTTGCTGACATTAATGCCACTTTGAACTTAAGTGATGTTGAGGGTAATTTTGTTGGTCTTGAGCTTGCGCTTATATCAATGATCTCTGATTATATGATGGTGAATAACATGACCTTGCGTGATGTTAGTCACCTAACAAATATCCAAACAAGGATGATTCATTACTATCTATCAGGCAATGCGAAAGATTGTTTTTTAAAGCTCCTTAATATAGCAAACAAGCTTGGATTCAGTGGGAATTTAACCCTTCAAGTAAAATCAAAAACACCCGCAGAATATACAACAGGGGAATGTGATGAGTAGTAATTTTGATGATGGTTTAATTGGTTTATCTTCGGAAGAAGATGCTATTGCCATTGTGCGATCTGAACCAACAATTATTGCAAGTTTCCCTAGTGGGTTTCTAACTGAAAATGTTTTATTTGAAGCCTTGCACGGATCAAATGAAGTATATGAGTTAATTAGTGATAATGCTTTATTTACACCAAAATTGGTGAATCGACTAATACTTGATAACCCATCATCTTTGGCACTTATTCCATCCCAAGCAATTAGTCGGAAGCACATTCTAAATCTTGTAAAACACAATGGTTTGGATTTGCGTGAAGTTCGCCTTAGTTCTCTTGATCACTTAATTAATCAAGAGATTTGTATTGCAGCGATTAAGTCAAATCCTGATGCTCATGCCTTTGTGCCAATCGAATACCAAACAAGTGAATATATTAATTTACTGTTGATTGAAAAGCCTGAATTTGTACAGCGCATTGATGTAACGCAACGTGATTCGCAAAACATTAAATCCATTATTGAATCCAACCCGATTTTATTGCGCTTTTTACCTATGAATGAGCGTGATTATGATAGTTGTGTCAAAGCTGTCACACAGGATCACACATTGATTCAGTATGTTCCCGAAGATATTTACGATAGTTCGGAATTTATGGAATTTGCAAGTGAGCTTGATTACTTCAAAAACCCAAAAGAAGCTTTCTCACCACCCTTAATTAGAAAATCTTTCGCAAACTACTTGTTTGATAAGAATCCCCAAATTTATCAATATTTACCTTTGTCCATTAAAGATAAGGATTTGGCAAACAAAGCTGTTCTTTTTGATCCGAGCAATATTTTCCTCACCTCATCAAGTGTTCGTGTAAATGGGTTTGTTTGGGAAACATGCATTTCAAAATATCCTGAAATGTATATTCACATCCCACCTGATGAGCAAAGTGATAAGGTGCGTATTTTTATTGCACGTGAAGCAGCTAAAAAATCAAACCAAAATCTTAGTGATCTACTATCAAAAAATCAAAAAGAGGTGGTCGATGAATGAAATGGCATTCCTTAAGGAAAACGGATTGTTTTTAAAATACGTGGCAGACAAAGACAAAGATTACGTCATGTGCGCCACAGCCGTATTTGAAAATCCTAGAGCAATTCAATATGTTCCTTCTGAATTAGTTGATGATGTTCTTTTGGAGCATGTTATTAAATCAGGGCAAGAATATATTGAGCTTATTCCTGATGGGTGTTTTAGTCCTCATGCGGAACATTTGGTAGAGCGAATGTACCCACATTATATATGCGACCAAAACTTTACCTCTCTCGAAGAAAGTGAAATTGCTGTTCTTGATCAGATATACAAAAACATTGGTCTTGATCCAATCAATCGTCAAAAAGAAGAATAACCCAAAACCCAAAACGGTTTAAAAAAACACGCACTGATATTCCTCTTTGCGTGTTTATTTATTTGTACTTTATGGCTTTTTTATAAAAAAACTAAAAATAAATATAAAGAAAATAAATCATTAAACATTAAAGTAATATTTATATTTTTATAATATTAATATTTATAAAACATTCCAAATAATTTATATTATAACTTTTATTGGTTATGTTGTTGGGTTCTTATAATGTTATACAAGAAAACGCTTCTTGCCCTTAGTTTATCATGCTTAATCCCGACTGCTTTTTCTGCTACAGATGCAGAGAAGTTGAACTATGATTCAAGTATCACAAAAAAAGAATTGGGTGTAGATGTAGATAAGTTGGTCGCATGTGGCTCTGATTATGGAACGGAAGATTGCCGTGACAGTAAGAACGTAACTCAAAGTGGCTACCAACAAAATACTGTTGTAAACAACGCTTTAAAGGTGGTGAGAAAATCCGAAAACGGCGAAAAAATTGCCAATGTAGATGAAGATTCCACTAAGAAGCTTGGGATCAATAAGATTGAGGGGGCTGATAATCCATCTAGCTATAACAGCACACGTGATATTGCAGAACAACAAAAAGCAGTTCAAGACCTTACAAACCAATGGTCAAATGTTGATGTAAATGACCTTAAAGCAACCTATAACACCAAAGTAATTCCAACCGATGCAGGGTATGACTTTAAATATAAGTGTATGGCATACACGGATGCACAATTAGATCAAATGTCGAATAGCACCGACTTAAAGCAACGTAGCCTAGCAAACCAATGTTTAACAATTCGTACTGTAACTAATACTAACGACAAAGCATTATTAAATCGTCTTTCTGAAACTGATGAATTGAGAGCCGATGTAAAAAATAGAGCCTCGCTAAACAAAACAACCAATACAGAAGTTTCAAAGATTAATAGCTCTGTTGGAAACCCAACAAAAGCCAATAGTATGAGTTACGCATGTGACTTCACCCCAAAAACATCAACAACTAAAAACCAAACGTGTAGTACAAGTGGCGTAGGTCGCCACCAATTATGTACTCAAAAACTTGTGGTGAGTTGTGGTGAGGGTGCAACAGGTCAGCGTGATGTACCTGAATGTATTGCGGGTATGCCTCATGGAACAGCTAAGATTTCATCATCTAGTAACCGAGTTAGTAGTTTTCAAAGCACAGATAATGGTTTTTCATTTAATGAGCGTTGGAATGATGGGAATAATCGTGGCTCAACAACAAATTGGGATATTAACTTCCTTGTAAGCAACCCTGATAAAGTCAATATGGTTCTGCAAAGTTTCTATGTCGATAATAAAATCACGATTCGCTTGAATGGCACAGTAATCGCAACCCAAAAGTTTCCAACAACCGCAGGGACAATTAATCCAAATATTGATGTAAAACAATATTTGGTTATTGGTCAAAACACATTAAGCGTTGAGCTAATTAACTACGATGGCCCCGCAGGGGCAGCGATTAATATGGTGATCAACCCAACATCATATCAAGGATGTATGTGCAAAGAATCTTGGCAAACAACATGCACAATGAGCAACGTGGGGCTTTAATATGAAAAAATTACAACCAATGTTAAAGAAAACTTTGCTTGCCATGTGCGTACTTGGTGGCTTTCAGTTTGCAAATGCAGATACCCCCGCAAATTCAAGTTCAGGTGGGGGTGTTACCTGTAACTACACCTATAATTTCCGTGACACTTTTACAGTTGTTCGTCAGGATCGACCTGTGATCGTGACTAAAACGGATAAAACTTTTGGTTTTAGTTGGGCTGCTAAAGAATATCCGACTGATGCAAGTTGGGAATTTAAAGTTAATCTTACTAACGCTGATCAGGTTCGTGTCAGACTTAAATATGTTAAGTATGATGACAATATGTACATCTATGTGAATGACCAAGAAATTTTTGGTCGTGTTGGTGGTGGTGTTAATGGTTATAACACCGACATTGATGTAGGTCGTTACTTTAAAAATGGTGAAAATACTATTCGGGTTCGATTGGTCAATAATATTCCCGCAAAAGCAGCGATTGGTGCGTTATTTGAATATTCAGAGGGTGGGTGTACCTTTACAGACTTGCCACGCCCACCAATTAAACCATTAACTGATAGCGCACGATGCATTGAATCTCTTGTTTGTACCGAGCCTAAAGAAACTCGCACATTCAACGGACAACCAATTACCCGAGATTGTTGGAATTGGGAAACCAAGCGTACCTGTTATGACTTTTATGAGGATAAATCAACTTGTACTGTTGTTCCAACAGAGCCAAGTGAAAGTTGTAACATCACCTCTAAAACATGCCTTGAAGAAAAAGAATATGACGTAGATGGGAACAAATTTAAAGGCTGTGTTCGTTATGAAACTCGCTATCAATGTACCAAGCCTGTTGATCCCGCTAATTTAACTGCTGATGAGCGTCAAAAATATGATGCAGAAATCGCAGCTAGACGTTCTTTATGTAAGCCTGTTCAGACTTGTGTAGGCGATAACTGCTACGTGCAACCAAAAGACCGTGATGAAAAAGATGGTGATATGGCATACGTTCTTGCCTTGCTACAAGTTGGCCAACAAGCATCGACTTACATGGATTTAAACAATCTTAAAATCTTCAACGGCGTTGCAAGTAAATGTCGCTCAATGCGTGGATTTGGGGTTTTGGCGAAATGCTGTGAGGTAAAATCGCCTGTTGCACAAAATAGTAGTGGTCAAAACGTAAACCCGACTAATGATCAGGTCTTTGAAAACGCCAACAAGATTACCAACGATAAGTTTAACGACCCAAGCTCATCTTATCAGGACAACTACCTACAAGGTGGATCAAACCCTTATGTTTACGATTCATTGTACAAACCAAATGAAGCGAACTACATGCTTCAAGGTACTGCTGCAATGGTTGATACCGAAGCGGGTGGATATGCTATGCAAAATGGTGGCGCATCAACTGTTACGGTAATGGGATATGGTTATTCGCCTTCTGAAACAACTACAGGCGACCAATCTTCATTCAATAGTTACAGCAAAACTCCGAACAATGGCACACCAAACGACTAAGGATTAAGAGGCGATAAAATGTTTAATAAAAATTATCTAAGTGCGTGTGTCATTGGTGTTTCAATGTTTGGTCTATCATCAATCGCAATGGCAGACGATACAGGCACAACCACAGGTGGTACAACACAAATTACCCAACCTATTTGTACGCCTACCATGTCACAAGAACAATGTATTGAAGCAGCAACAACCATTTGTAAAGGGCCGAATGCTTCGCTTTATACGGACTGTGCAAACTACACTCAAGTTATTGGCGATCAAACTCCCGCAGACCCTAATGCACCATCCGATGATGATCCAATTGAAGATAATGGCACAGGTACAGGTACAGGTACAGGCAGTACAGGCACAGGTGCAACAGGTGGTGCGGGGAACCTAGCCAATGCTATTAAAATTGGTAGTGTTGGTATGCAACTTATGTTCTCACCATCCTCTTTTGCTTCACAACAAGCATTGGGTTTTGTGCAAGCCTTCTTTACTTGTAAATCTGATATGTCAGAGGAAGAAAAATCACTTGCCCTTAGACGAGGTGCAAACCTTTGTGTTGATGTTGGCGAATACTGCTCAAAGAAAGTAAAGATTGGTTTTATTAAATTATGCCGAACTAAAAAGAAATCGTACTGCTGCTTCAACTCAACACTTGCTCGAATTATCAATGTTGAGGGGCGCAAACAACTTGGTACGTTTAAAGGGTGGGGTTCAGCCAAGAATCCTGTTTGTGAGGGCTTTACTTTACAAGAGTTTAACCAAATCGACATTTCAAAAATGGACTTGTCCGAGTTTGTAAATGAGATCACAGCCAAAGCCAATGCAAGTGCTGCTAAGTCTAAGGAATATTGGGAACAACGTAACCAAAGCCGAATCGGGGATAGCCAATCAGCAATTACTACTTCGGGTAACTACGCTCAAGATATTTTAACTGCTGATGATCCATACCGTGCATTCAGCCAAGCGTCAGATGGACAGGCTCATATCAATCAGATTGCTAATAGTCGTAATCCTAACGATAAGATTGAGGATGAAACTTATATGTCTGAAACCATCCAAAATCCACAAGCAACTACACCGAATCAAAAAGTTTCACAAGCTGAAATGGATCAGGGCGATCAACAGATTCAACAGTTTCTTGAGAAGCAAAAACAAGCGCAGGGGAACCCATGAAAAAACTAATCTTAAAAGCGACTATCGTTCTTTTAATGGGAACAACTTTAGCTCAAGCTGAAACCACGACAGTTAAAGAATCAACAATCAAAGGCGTTGCCGATCCTCGTGTTGGTGTTCGTGCTGATAAGTTATTTAAAGGTGAGATTCAGGATGTAACATCTACCCCATTGCAAACAGGTGGTGGGGAGCCTCTTTTTAATAACCTATTCAAACCGACTTTAGCTGAATGGTTAAAATCAGGACGAAATACAAAATTAACCCCTTCGGATTTTGTTCGTGAGGGCGATACCCCAACCCCGACTATTAAAAATGCCACGATTGAAGAAGTTGCGGATTTAAGTAAGCTTCAATATTTTTACCGAAACAGCTTACATGCGGAACTCAAAGGGAAACGAGCAGAGGAAATTTTAAACTTCACCAAATCTACAAAAGGTAAGGTTTATGTCAGTACCACGATTGAGAAAGTATATCCTTTAAAAAAATATACTGATGATGATACAGGCAAGGTCGAACACGCCCAATGTATTGATGTTTTAACCCGAATTACGGTCACTCAAGTTCCCGCAAAAACACCGTATGGCTTGAGCCGAAACGTGGATTTTTGGCAAGATTTGAAAAATTATCAATGTCACTCTGATAGCCCTGAAAGTTAATTTCACACCCACATAAATATCCAATTGATTTATAATTAATTGGATATTTATTTAAATAATGTTTTTAAAATAATATTTTTTTAATTATACTTAAAATTAACTTTTATATATTACTTTACGTTTATGTGGAACGACTATCAAGAATATAAACAAAGCGCAAAAAGTTTTAATATTCACATTAATGATGATAATCGGGATATAGCCGATTCAATTTTCATTGATGTTGTGATTGTGCTTAAAAAAAATAATATTCCTGTGTGCGCTTTTCCAAGAAATCCAAACGACAATCGTTTCCAAGAAAACTACATGCGGGCGTTTACTCAATTTTGCGAAAAAAATGATTACACCATGCAGAAGCTAGGCATGTATCGCTTGCAGGGTTCAAATCAATATTTTGTTGTAAAGTCGTCATATCGTTCAAAATATGCGCTTCCACAACGCATATTAAAATTATCAAAAGGAATCCAACATAATAATAATGGACACAAGGTTCAGCTTGATATTTTTTTTGAAGATTTATCCGACACCACGAATATTGGATCGTACATTATTCAGGACAATGCTTTTTGTTTTTCGCCAATTATTGTTTTCAATTATGACTTGTTTAAACAGTCAGATATTTACACCTTTTCAGTACAGGTCGCTAGTTTTATTGGTGATGGTGAATTTACTTCGGGGAATTGGAATTTTAATACCAATTCCAAATACAGAACATTAAAGGTGATTGATTTTCCTAAGTATGCAACTTGGGATCGTTCAATCCAAACCATGATTTTTTTGCACGATAAGAAAATTATCAGCAAGAAATCAAACTTATCACTTAATCGAAATGAGGCATATTTCATTAACACCTACAGTATAAGAAAGTCCTTATTACTCGGTGATGTGATTGATTTTGATTGGTTTGGACAGGAAGAAGGCTTCGTTATTTTTGATGAAAATGGTCGGCAGTACCGCCTATACCCGAATAACATCTCAAATGTTGGTGAAGTCCACCCATTTAAAGATTTTAGCAATTAAGTAGAGAGTAGTTAGATGAAGTTAATTATTGCTGAAAAACCAAGTGTAGCAGAGGAAATTGCTAAAGCTCTTGGTGGCTTCACAAAGTCGCAATCGAAAACATTTTTTACCAATAATACTGACTGTTTAATCTCATGGTCACGTGGCCATGTGGTTCATTTAACGCATAACATTCCAAATAACATCAATCTATTGCCTGTTATTCCTAAAGATGATGAATGGTCGCTTGAAGTCATTACAAGCAAAGGCTCACAAGATATTTTTAACAACCTTAAAACCCTGATTGAGCATCCGAAAGTTACGGAAGTTATTAATGCTTGTGATGCGGGGCGTGAGGGGGAATATATCTTTCGCCTGATTTATGCAAAAGTTGGTTCAGACAAACCTATTAAACGGATGTGGATTCAGTCAATGCGTAAAGAGGCATTGGTTGAGGCATTCAAAAAGGTTAGACCCGCATCTGAATATGAGGGGTTGAACAAAGCAGCATGGAATCGCTCTAAAGCGGATTGGATCGTTGGTTTAAATGGTAGTGTGGCTGCAAGCCAAGTGTTATCTAAAAAATCAGGGGATAGCACACGTGTTGCGCTTGGTCGTGTAAAAACACCTGTACTTTCACTTGTTGTTGCCAAGCAACGTGAAATTGATAATTTTGTTCCTGAACCGTTTTGGGAAATCTTTGCCGAGTTTGAAGCTAAAGGCATTAAATACAAAGGCAAATGGGTTAATTACACTGAACTCAATAAAACTAAAGCCAAAGAAGATGCTGATGATTCAGAAGAAGATGAGCGTAGTAGTAACACTCGTTTTTGGGATCGGGCCAAAGCTTTAGAAGTTATCGCAAAATGTCACAACGGCGATATATGCAAAGCGGTGACTGATGTAAAAGAAACACAAGTTGCCAAAACCATTCGTCCACCAAATTTATTTGATCTTGGTTCAATCCAAACACTTGCCAACAAGATGTATAAGTTCGACACGAATAAAACTTTAGAACTTGTGCAAAAGCTATATGAAGAACATAAAGCTGTTACTTACCCTCGTACAGATTCAACACACTTGCCCGAAGATTATGAATCAGAGTGTCAGCGTATTCTTGGTGAACTAGCTAAAGAAAAAGAGGGTACATCACCAATCCCTGTTCTTGCAGATAAAGCAAAAGAACGTGCGAAAGTGAGTATTGTCGGCAAGCATGTTTTTGATAACGCAAAAGTATCAGATCACTTTGCAATTATTCCAACAGGTATTATTCCTCACCTTGCTGATGCTGATTTGAAGAAAATTTACTATCTCATTGTGAAGCGTTTTAAAGAAGCATTCTTACCCCCTGTTAAATACAACCAAACAGACCGATTCACTTTTATTGACGATGTGGCATTTCGTACCGTTGGTAAAGTAATCACAGATAAAGGTTGGCAAGAGCTTGGTGAGCTTCTTGGGGAATCAAAAGCAAGTAATAGTGAAGATAAAGAGGGGGATACCCTACCTTCATTTGATTCACCTCAAGACATTAAAACCAAAAATGTAAGTTTGGAAGAACGAACTACTACACCACCATTACCTTACACACAGGGTACATTGCTTAATGCAATGAAATATATCTCAAGATCACTCAAGGGCGATCAGAAGAATATTTTAAAAAGCTGTGGTATTGGAACACCCGCAACACGAAGTAATATTATTGCTGAACTTCTAGCGAATGATGAAAACAGCACACGCCAAGCGTTGATTAAAGAAGTTGGAAAAAATAAAGAACTCGCCCCGACTGATCTTGGTTCACAGATTATCGACTTCTTGATGGAAAACAATCTTGATGCACTTACTCAACCTGAATTTACCGCCGATTGGGAAATGATGCTTGATGATGTTCGCAATGACGTAACAAAATCACAGATATTTGTGGATCATACAAATAGCGTTGTTACAGAGTTTGTGAATAAGTTTAAGCAGATGTATAGCGACATTCCAAGTATGAAATTACAAGGGGCATTATGTCCTGTATGTGATTCAGAATTAAACTTAGAGGCTCGACACGTAAAATGTTCCTCTATTAATTGTAAGTTCCAAATTCTTAGAATTGTTGCACAGCGTAAGATTGAAGATACTGATCTACAAATATTGATCAACAATAAAGTGACGCACGTACTGAATGGCTTTCACAGAAAACCTAAAGAGGGTGAGAAAAAGAAAGCGAATGATCAGTTTAGTGCAGCACTAAAACTCGTTGAGGATGAAAACGGACAATACCAAGTTCAATTCTATTATCCACGTGATGAGTATGAGGCTCCATGTCCATTTTGTGAAAGTAAAATGGTATCCACTATTAACGGTATTTCTTGTGAAAACAAAGAATGTGGCATCGTTTTTTGGGCGGTTCGCTTCAAGAAAAAACTATCTGACCGTGATCAACTAGATTTGATTACCAAAGGTAAAACCAAAGTTATTGCAGGGTTTGTATCAAGCAAGGGTACTCCATTTTCAGCAAGTTTGGTTTTAAATAAAGCCGAGAAAAAGGTTGATCTAGAATTTGCTAAAAACGCAGATAAAGTTGAAACCGATCTTAAGTGTGTGAGTACCGCTAATTGTGAGGGTAAATACGTCCGAACAGGAACTCGCTACGCATGTTCTGTCTGTGATCATTATTTCTTTTCAGGAATTAAGGGTGGTGATCCACTCAATGAAAGTCAGATCAAATCTGTTTTAAGCGGTAAGACGATTACTCATGTTGCACCAATTTTTGATATTGATGGCAGTAAGAGTGGAACTAAAAAGATCGAAGTTTTCTTTGATAAAGGTCGAATCCAAATTCGAGATAAAGTGAAAGAAAAAAGTTAATTGTTTTATTCACCACTAAAAACCAAGAAACCCTCTTTAAATGAGGGTTTTTTTATTTTAATATACAAATAACAGCAAATATTGAATGTTACGTGCTTTTAATTGGAAAAAACGATGATATTATATATATAAGATTTTAACTGCTTAATCCATTAGTTAATAGAGGGGGATAATATGAGCATTTTTAATAAAATCTTTCACAGCAAACAATCTCGTTCTATTGACGATAATACCGAAGCTTTAAAGGCGAAAGGTTTTACTCTTAAAGATGGATTGTATCGTAATACAGATGGTAGTACCCCGACTTTAGCTGATTTTAAAGAACTTGGTTTTACTAAGGATGAATACTTTAAATTGGTTTATGGTACTAGCCAAACTGAATTGCAAAGCAAGGTCATGTTGCCAACACGTATTAATCGCAATATGCGTTTTGGTGTAATGAATAATCGCATCAAATTAAACATGGCTAACAAGAACAAGCCGACAACTCCAACGCTTGCAAAAAATGATGATTGGTTTGATCGTGACATTTTTGGCTACAGCATGTTTACGCCTTACGGCGTGTTCGGAAGCCTGAATAATCTATCTAGACTTAGTGTTATGGATATTGAAAGTGTTGTTTTGGGTTATGGGTTCTTCTACGAGCATATTAGCGACCCTTTCTTTGGTCAATTTGGTGATGATCAGCATTCTTTCTTAAACTCCATGACCGATGGTACTTTTGATCATGGTTCTACATTTGGACATGATTCTTTTCATTCTGATTCGCACTCAACGAATCACTTTGATTCCCACAATCATTTTTAAAATAAACTTTCATAAGAGCCGTGTTTATCACGGCTTTTTTTTATTTAAAGAAATAAACAATAAATTATCATTAGGATTAATTTAAATTAAACATTTATAAAATTAGAACAATTATATAATATATAAGCATTCAAAATATTATGAAAACATTTTATGGCTGATTCTGCTTTCACGGTATTTACACTAGGCGACACATCAACTTTTAGAACAATGTTAGAGGGTGTTGCTCTTGTATTCCAAGACCCATTCTTCTCTAGCAACTCTTTTATGGGGTTGGGTGTTGGTGTGTTCTTTGGTGCGCTTATCCTGTTGAGCATAATGGTGTATCAAGCAGCATTTAGCAAAAAGATGGATATATCCACGCTAATTTTACCTCTGTTTGCCTACATATTACTTACAGGGCCAAAAGTAGATTTAAAAGTTGTTGATGTTTACAACGTGGATAACCCGCAGATCGTAAGCAACATTCCAATTGGGTTGGCCATGCCCTTGACTGTTGCAAGCGGTGCAGCCTATGTTGTTTCCCGAGAGTTTGATAAAGCCTATAGCACTCCGAACAGCCCTAGACTTCTAACAGATGGTTTTGTTTCACCATTAAAGACACTTTATGCTTTGCGTTACGTTAGCGTTGCTGATAGTAGTCCGTATCTTGCATCAATGGTCACTGATACCTATAAGGCATGTATTGCGAATGATTCATCTTTCGACCCACAAGAATACCTAAACTCACCTGATAGTTTTGTTTATTTCACTAATTTTTTACGTGAAAAATCTGTCGGTATCGTTGGGATGAATGAATTAGATGGTTATAAGAATTATTCATGTAGCCAAATGGGGGATAAAATTACCAAAGCATTTAATGCTTATGTACAGGGTGATTCTAGCGATCCTCAAATTAAAAGCACATTCGCCCAAGCGGTTTCATTAGCAATGCAAGGCATGGATAAATCGGGCAGTCCTGTTAAATTTAGATCATCCGAAGATATAGCAAAGAACTTTGCTCAAATTACAGATTCTAGTGCTGCACGTGGACAGCAATTCGTATTAAACACACTACTAAATCAAACTTTAGGTAGCGCATCAAACTGTGCGTCAAAAGAAACTCTTGATCAAGTTAAAGCTGATCGTGAAAAAGGCATGTATAGCTCGGCAGCCACAAGTCAGTGTGCCTCTTGGATTATGGCTAATGAGCAACAAGCGGAAGATAATGCTGCTGCTGCAACAGGCATGGTTAAGGTGCTTCAAGATGGTCAAAATGTCTTAATTATTATTGCTATTCTTTTCTTTCCAATGATTGTTATTTTAATCATGTATATGGGGAAAAATGCTGCTAAACCTGTCGCTAGTTATTTGATGTACCTTGCGAGTGTGTATCTATGGCTACCAATGGCGACCTGTATCAATTTTTACATATATGTAAAACTTGGTTCCACTATTCGGGCTTTTTCACAGACAGGTACAGACGATCTATCAAGTGTCTTACTTACCACTGATTACGGTCAATTCTATGAGGCGATTAGTAACGCACTATCACTTGCCAATGGGCTTTTAGCCACACTTCCTGTTTTCTGCATGATGTTTTTTTCAGGCATGACAATGGGGGCTATGGCGATTATGAACCGTTGGAATGCGGGTGGTGGTAAAAACTACGATGTATCGCAAAACACACCAACATTTCAAGCACCAACAGCGATTGTTAGTAGTAAATCTATGGCTGCATCAAATGGTGTGCAACAGATGCACTATCAATCGGGCGGTGCAGCATTTGATGGTAGTGTGACAAAATCGTATGCAGCAAGTCAGGCAAAAATATCATCCCTACAAACGACAAAAGCGCAGATAAAATCACAGATGCAGTCTGTTAATGATTCTATCGACCATGCAGAAGCAAAAAGTCTAGCGGGTTCATCCACCCTAAAAAACACCTTTGACCATTCAGGCAAGACAACAGTGACCGTGCAAGATGGCATGTCATATCTGATCTCTAAGGAAACAGGGGATGTTCTTGCAATTAAAATTAGTAGTGGTGATGCAGGGGAAAAAGGTGACATTTCAACAGATCAACAAAAATTTGATTCAGGACATTGGGTTCGATTAAGAGCAGGGGTGCATATTGGTGATGTGCAAGGTGGGTTAGTTAGTCCTATCGACCAACAACAATCAACAACAACAATCCCGACTGATGGCTCTACACCGATTGCCCCAATAAGTCTAAATCAGATCAGCTCAAGACAGCAGAACCAACAACCTAAAGATAGTGGTACATCGGCAGCTAGTCTTTTTAAGAAACTTAAATCACTATCTCTTTTGGATATATCTGTAGGTTCGCAAGATAATAGCAGCAGAATTAATACTGAAGGGGATCAGCATCGTTCAACCCCTAAAAGTGAAAGCGGATCAATTGAATATGCACCAATTGCTAGAGCCAATCAGACCATAAATCGTGATTTAAAAGGTGAAACAACATCGAATATACTTAGTGGTCATGCAGAAAATGATTCTCAAAATGTTGTATTTTCACAAACTACTTCCGATGGTCAAACCACAAGTAATATTGAAAGTTTAAAAATGCAACGTAAAGAGCTTCAAGCTAAACTTGACAGTATTGAGCGTTCCATTCAGCAAGAGGTTTCTACAGCGTTTACAACAACATTAGATATGGGAGATGTTTTTGCTCGTATCTCACGTATGCCTGAAATATCAAACTCGCTTGAGGCTTTGGCTGTTAAAGCACAAGAAGAACAAGGTTTAGCGTGGCAAGAAGCAGTAACCCAAGCAAAAGCAATGATTAAGTCGGCGGGTTTTTTACCACAAGAAGCAGAAAGTCGGGCTGTTGAGAATTTCCTAGCTGCTATGACATTAGGCGGTGAATTTGGGGCTGATGCTTGGTTTGCAATGACAGGTATTAGAATTAACATACCTAATCCAAGCGAATTTGATGATAAAAATATTGATTGGGATAATTTCATATCGAAAGACCATGACAGACAAATGGCGTTTGTTAAAAGTCGCAATTTGGATGGAATGGATATTCCCGACATATCAGCAATGCAGTTTTCACAACCGACTAATGGACAGTTGATGCATGGTCATCTTCGAGTGATGGGAAGCCAACAAGAGCGATACATGGCAATGACCTATAACGCTCTTTTAGATGCAGGTCTTTCAGCTAGTGCAGCCCGAATTATGATTGCTCAAATTGGTCGAGAATCAAGTTTTTTAGAAAAAAACCTTTTTGGTTCACACAAAGATAAACTCAAGGATTTTTATAACTCGGGGCTTATTAGTTGGAATCAGGGGCGTAAAATCGCACTTGATACTATTATGCAAAAAGCAGGGATGCTTGAAAGTGGTAAGATTGGTGGATTTACGACTTATCGCAAATCACAAGAATCTTTAAATATTCAAGCTCAATTTATGGTGAACGAACTTAAATCCAATAATAAGGGATGGAGTAGCGCATATAAGATATTGGAAAGTGAGAAAGCATCACAAGCAGATAAACATAGAGCAATTGGTGATGATTATATTGTTTGGGCTGCTTCCGCTAAGTATGGTTCTATATCAACTTCGGGGTGGAAAAACCTTGATGACTATCAGAATGCCTTTGATAAAGTTCTAGAAAAACAAGAAAAATTTGCTAACGCACCTAAACAGCAACTTCAAACAAGTTCCGCTTCAACAGGGTTGCGACCTGTAAATGGGGAGTTAATCGCCCATTACGCTAACGATGTGGATAAAGGAACAATTTTAGGGGTTGTTGGTAATTCAGGATCAAACCCTTTAGCTGAAAAAGAAATGGGTGTTCACTTGGACATTCGATATGATGGCAAACTAAAAGGACAGCGTATTAGCAATGAGCATCTTGCTCGTATCGGGGTTGGTAAAGTTGGAAAACCGTTAAACCGAAACGATTGGAAGATAACAAGTGATGTTGGTTTAAGGGATGTTAAAAACGCATCTAGTAACCACATGGGAACTGATTTCTTAATACTAAAAGGAACCAAGTTAGTAAACAACTCTGATGTAGCTATTTCAAATATTGAAACCTATTATCAAAAACCTAAAGGTGATAAGCATGGTGGTGGTTATGTAACACGCATCACCTATGCCGATGGTGTTGCTATTCAGCTTCTACATCAAGATCAACAAATGAAATCTTTGGTTGCTAAAAAAGCGAATGGCGCACCTGTCATTAAAAATGTGAATCGTGCTACTCCCGACTTAATCCCTAGTAGTATAAAAAATGCAGAAAGTTTCAGCAATCAAGGTCTTGCTGCTGAATATGCAGCGAAAGGTAAACAGGATATTGAGAAGTTTAAAGAGGGTGTTGCCGAAGAATTTGGTGTTTCTGTTACTAAGGATAAGGATGGTACGCCTCGGATAGTTCCACGTGATGATTCCAAATTAAGAGAACTCAACAATAAAACGAAAACAACCTATGGTGAGTTGGGTGATGCTTTATTGGGTGCATGGCGTTTAAAACAGCATCCCGACACAGATGCAGAAAGACTTGCTAAACAAAACCTAACGAATAATGTTAATGAAACAGAACTTGCTAGTCGTGATCACGAAATGGCTGCTATTGATCGTGCGGGAAATTCATCTAAATCATTGCAAGAAGATGAGTACCGTAAAATCATTTCAGACTTAAAAGATCGCTCTGAAAATGGCGGTATGGATTTCTCTCAATTAAAGAATATTAAAGATCAAGAATTGCGTGATGAAGTTAGAAAAGAGCAGATTAAGAAGTTCAGTGAGTTGGAACAAGATGCTAAATCAATGATTGAAAGTGGCATTAATTCACAGCAAAAAAATATTGATGACAAGCTTGCAAAACTTAAACAGAGCAGTCCTGAACTTTATGCCAAATACTCGGCTGAAATTGAGCAATATAGATCGGCAGCATTTTCCGCAGGGAAAGAAACTATCAATGACCTCAATTCAGAAGAAAGCCGTAGAAAGTCTTGGGATTCAGGAATGATGAATCTTGTGAATATCGCCACAAATGCAATTGATCAATAAGGGGTGAGGTATGCAATTTACAATTTATAGTCTTGGCGATACCGCACTTTTTGCTGAAATACTTAACGGAATAGCGTTGCTTTTTAATAACGGCGATTTTGTTCATGGTGATAATGCCATGAATTTAAGTTTTGGGGCTTTTTTTGGCTCTGTCATGTTACTAACCATCATGCTGTATAAGTCGGTCTTTAATAAACATATTGATATTAAGACGTTGCTCTTGCCCTTAATTATCTACATGGTACTGACTATTCCTAAAGCAACTATCATTGTTGATGATTTATATAGAACGGAAACCCCTCAAAAAATTGACAATATCCCACTTGGTTTAGCGTTACCCGCAGCAGTATCGAGTGGTATTGCAAAGGTTCTTGCAGATACCCTTGAAGCTGTTTTGTATGTATCCCCAATAAATCCCGAAGCAACCACATCGGGCAAATTAACTGATGAGGGTTTTCTAACACCGTTACAAATATTAAATGCGATAAAGTACAATGACCTAAACCAAAGCAACCCATTACTTCAAAAAGCATTTAATACTATTTATTCAGGTTGCCTTGCTTCAAACTCTGAATTTAGCTTTATGGCATATCAAAGAAACCCTGATTCTTTTAAGTATGTCATTAATAGCATATCTAAGGTGGATGCCATTGTTTCTGTCCCGATTACACAAGCGGGGGAAGTTATAAATAAGACAGTAAGTTGTGGTGATGCAGCCGTTCTTATTGAGGGTGCAGTTCATGCATATATGACAGGTGATAATGATACATCGGGCTTACTTGGCATGAATTTCAAGAAAAATATGTTTGCTGAACGCCTTAGTAAAGACCTTAATAATAAAGGGACTATTCTTAAAAATACGAATAATAGCCCTGTGAAATATTCAGATTCAGACATTACTCGATATGTTTCACAAATCGTTGGAATGAGTGAGGATCAGTCACGTGCTTTTTTAACAGCCGTAACTTTTGATCCTTTAGTTAAAACAGCGTCAGCTTGTCTTGATGAGTTTGATCAAGCAAGCATAGCCAAATGTACAACCTTTATTACATCAAACGAGCAATGGAAAGAAAAATCAGCAGCAACAGCAACAAGCTTTTATAAAAACATGCGGAATGGTCAAAACATATTGGTCGTAATCGGCTTTTTACTTTTCCCTTTAGTTGTTTTTATGATTATGTTGCAAGGGTTGGGAAGTTTCCGCTTAGTAACAGGCTACTTGATATTTATTACATCAAACTATTTGTGGATTCCTTGCGCCATTATTATCAATTACTACTCTCAATCAACCATGCAAGAGGCTATTTTTCTGCTTAAGCAAGGAAATCCTACGGCTGTTCTCACACTTGCTGACGCACCTCAATTATATGATGCTGTGACAACCAAGCTATCTGTTGCGAATAATGCTATCGGTATGATTCCAATGTTCACAACAATGTTGTTTGGTGGAATGATGTGGGCAATGAGTGCCTTTACGAAACAAGTGAATCCCGCAGGGGCAACTTATAGTGCAAAATTAAATTCGCCAACAATAATGAGTAGCCATGCGATTGCACAGGGTTCAAGCCTTGTTGCTAAGAATGGTTATACACCCGCTACAACTATGGGTATGCAATCTGCTTCCTTGAAATCGGCAGAAGCGAGAAGTCGGCTAGAGAGTGAGCTTAAGTCTATTGGTGAAGAACGTAAATTACTAATTAGCTCACAACAAGCCTTGTCTAATAGTTCGGATAAAACTATAGCTCATAAAGCTTCGGATGCTTCGGGTAGTGAGCGTCATACTGCTGATCAAAATGTAAAAACATCTCAACAGGCTTTCGATAGAGGTGGGAATGACAAGTTAGATGTATCAACAACTAGATCAACAACGAATACCCCTAATAAAAAAGAACTTACTGTAGCGCAAGAAAAAAATCAATCCATTACACGTGGCGTAGATGCTCAATTAGCTGCTAACGCAGGGCTTCATGCAGAATTTGGAAAAGCTAACGATGACAAAAATAATAAAAATGGCAATCAATCACAAGGTAGTGGCACAGGAACCCCGAAACCAAAAGCAAAAGGGGTACGTGGATTACTTAGAAAGATGGGTGTTGATGTTGAAGATGGCGGTTTTTCGATAGGTGTTGCTGCTGAAATTGGTGGCGAAGTTAGAACAGACAAGCGGGGTATCATGGGCGCATCCCTAAATAAAGTTGGTGATGATCCAAACAACCCAAATCAATACTCATTCAGTAATTCCAAAGTTGATAATGTTTCAGAAGAAAATACTCAAAAACTTGAATGGAGTGGAAATAGGCTCGACACACAAGTAAATAGTGACCTTAAGAATAAGTTTAGATCAGCAACGGATGCTGAAAATATTGTAAATTCAAGCAGTAATTCAGCAGCAACTAATCAATCTATACAGGCTCAAAATATTGTCAAACGACTAGAGCAACTCTCAATTAAAGAATCTGAAATCAAATCAGAGTTAGTGTCTATTGGCGCATCAGCAAATACTATAGGTGGCATGGTAAGTGAGTTTAGCCCCGATCACCAAATGGTGAAGTCAAATATTGCTATGCTAAACCAAATTGGTCATACGAATGTTGAAAATTGGGATCAAAAGATTCAAGAATCCCGCAGTATCGCTATTAAAGGCGGTATGACCAATGAGGAAGCAATTAATGCTGTTGCGGTTTATTACGCTGCAATGACTTCGGGTAATTCTGAAATAGCATTTAAAGCATACGAAGCTGTATATGGTCGAAACAACATCACTTCTAGCTTAAATGAATCAAATGCTATTAACTTTGATTTAGCTAAAAACACTCAAAACGATATAGATAGATTAAAAGAATCGCTCCCGACTGTGGATACATCTAAGGCTGAAAAGTTGGTTGATGAAACAGCAGGGAAGCTTGACCCTTATACATTTTCAGGAAAAATTGAACATTCTGTTGTTTCTGCTATTGGTTTAAGTCATCAAAATATTCGGAGTGTTGAAGTTTTAGAAGCAAAAGACCTTAATCCTGTTGCCTATGACCAACTTGAAAAAGAAGTTCAAGATTTCTATAGAGAAAAAGCTGAAACCCTTAAAAAAAATGGGGATGCTGTTATTCAAGCAGCCGTTGATCGTGGAATTTTGGATGAATCTTTTACAACCTATCTCTCTGACGCAGAGAAAAATTTACGTGCAGCCCAAGCGAAAGGCGACCATGATGAAGCAGCAAGACAATTGCTGATAATTCAACAGGTGCATGAAAAAGCAATTGAAACATTAAAAGATGGACAGGCTCAAATTCAAACAAATTATGCAAGACACCGTGATCCAAACGCTGTCGCTACTACACGTGCCGAGCTTGAAAAACAGCAACAACAAACGGATGCAGAATTGATTGAATATATAAATAATCGTAAAACTCAAAAGTTTATGTCTGATGCATTAAAGGAAATTCACAAAACCTTAGATGAAATGACTAAGAATCAACAAAATCCAAGTGTAGATGATGCAATGACCCCTAATAATGAAAGTATATTAGGGCGGATTAATAGAAACTATGCTTTAGGCAGTCCAAATCTTTCAGAAGTTGCATCAAATATATTTAAAGGTTCCACATTGGATGCAGAGCCTAACAATCTTGATCCAACCAATCTTGATCCAACTAAAATCAATAAGTGATTTTTAAAATAAAACAATAGTGAAATATTTATTTTACTATTGTTTAATATTTCAAATAATCATTTTATAATCATTTTACTAATGTTTTAAAAACTTTATGGTAGTTAATAATGGCTGATCCATTTGTTATACATATTTTGGGCGATATGGCACTGTTTGATGGTGCGTTGAATGGTGTTGCCATGTTGTTCAAGGATACCGACCTATTAAGTGGTAAAGGCTACTTAGGTTTGGGATTTGGTGCATTTTTTGGAGCAGCCATTTTACTTTGCGTTATGGTATATAACGCAGCGTTTAAACAACAAATGGAAATAAGAACACTTATCTTGCCGTTGGTTGTTTACATTATTTTAACTGTACCTAAAGTTGATGTGGCTATATCGGATGTTTATACAGGCAATGTACGAAAAGTCGATAACATCCCTATTGGGTTAGCTATTCCCGCCTCTGTTGCAAGTGGCATTAGTAAAATTCTGACCGATATATTTGAAACAGGGTTGCAAACTGTAACAGGCACAGAATATTACATGCCTCGAATAACACAAGATGGATATGTAACCCCATTAAAACTCATAAATGGCTTGCGTCTTGTTGCAAAAAATACACCCTCGCCTTATTTGTTGGAAACAACAAAGAATTTCTATAGTCAATGCTTATATAAAAATCCAAATTTTAGTTCAAATGACTTACGAACTGCACCAAACATGATGGCGTATATTAAAGGTTTATTTAATGGTGCTGAATACGGCGTAACAACTGTTGTTGGTGTTCAAGGTTCAAGTGGTGCTGTTACCCGAACCACAAAAAGCTGTAATGCTGCTTACAAGATAATCGAAAATAATATTAACTCTTATGTTGATGGTATTGCGCTTCAAAACAGCGATCTAAATATGGTTGGTGATACCACTCGAATCAACCTAATGAATGCGATCACAAATGAATTGGTTGGATCAGGTGATGCAACAGGTGCAACATCAAATTTCAGTGCAAACATGACGACCTATGGAACCGCAGCAACAAACACCGCTTTATTTACTGCAATACAAAAAATGGCAGGGGTTACGGAAGATGATGGGCGTATTTTTGCAGCCAACACCCTATTAAACCCTCTCTTAGAAACAGCGAGTTATTGTGCTGATAAAAATGCTGATGTATCCCAACTCTCAAAATGTACTGCATGGGTGAGTTCTGTTAATCAGTGGGAAGAAAAGAATGCTGCTGCTGCAACAGGGTTCTTAAAAATTATGAAAGATGGTCAAAATATTTTGATTATGATTTCTTTCCTGTTTTTCCCGATTATTGTTATTTTTATTATGGTGCAGGGTGTGGGATCATTTAAGATTCTTGGTCAATACTTAGCATTTACAGTTGCAGCATACTTATGGCTACCCATTGCGTCCATCATTAACTTCTATATCCAAACCACGCTTTCAGATGAGTTCTTTAAAATTGCAACTGCTCAAGGTGGTTCAGCATATTTAAACATGGTTACAGGGCCACAATTTTATGCAGCCGTATCACAAAAGCTTGCTCTTGCAAACGGTTTGTTAGCAAGTGTTCCGATTTTAAGTATGATGTTATTTGGCGGTATGATGATGGGGATGAGTTCACTTGCATCAAGAATGAACTCTGCTGATGGTGGTGATTATGATTCTAAGGTTAATTCACCCGACTTATATAAATCAGCCCCACTTGCATCTAGCAACTCCGCAGTCACAGGTACAGGTCAAGGTCAGTTCCATGAAACCGCTTCGGCTAAAATGACTATTTCTGCATCACAACAATCCGCATCACAACAATCAAGTAGCTCAAGTTTTGGTGAATCAGGTTCTTTTGAAAGATCGCAAGCGAAAGAAAGTGTGCGCCTTTATATGGCGGGGGCAACTAAGGCTATATCAGACTTAGAATCACACGGACAATCAGTACAAAGTGATCGCAGCGTACAAAAAGACATAACTCAGAATGGTGGTGAGGCAAATAACACAGGGGCTAGTGTTAATAGCGCAGAAAACGTAGTAGTATCGAATCTTAATTCTGCTGCTAATTCAAGAATTGGGGCAGACACAACAAATAAAGGATTGAATTTGGGTGCATCGGGAGGGCCTTATGCTGATGCTAATAACAACCCTAATAAACCAAATAAACAAGGATTTAGGGCGCAAGGCGGGTTTTCAGGTAATATTGGTGGCAATACAAGCGATGCTGCTCTTATAAACGAAACAAAAGCCAATAGCGTACTATCAGGTAATTCGGATCAGCTTGCTGCTCTTAAATCTAGACTTGCAACAGCGCAAGATATTCTTAGCGATAAAACAGGTGAAAAATACTCTGATGGTGCTGTGGCTAGTTTCCTAAATAGTGTTTCTAATGATAAGGCTGTAAATAATGCGATTTCAGCCAAGCAAGGTGATATGGAAACATACACACAGGGTAGAAATTACGCAAACCAACTCGCTAACACGAATAGCAATACATACTCTCAACAAATTACAGGATCGCTTGATGATATAGGCACGATTTCAAATTATGGACAAAAACCCGAAGTTCAGTCTGCTATTACGAATGCTTACAACAAAGCATCTAGCTTTGATCAAAAACGCTTTGATCAAAATTATGATGATGCCTACCATTCAACCCCTGTTAAAAATATGTCGGAAGATGACAAAAGAGGCTATGCACTTGCATTTGCGGGGATGCAAACAGGTGGCGCAATAAGCAACGCCACATCAAAGGCTGTATTTGGATTTGGCAAGGAAATTAATTCAGTAGATACATCCAAACTTGAAGAAAATCGAAATAAACTTCAAGGTGAGGTCGATACGAATTTAGCCAATGTTCACTCCAATTTACAAAAAGCAAATTTCCCCTCAACACCGTTAAGTACAAATGATGCAACAGGTCTTAAGCCACCACCAATGGAAACTGTTAGCCCAAACAGACCGCAACAAAACTTGCAACAACCAACAAAAATGGAAGCTCCAACACCTAAACCTAATGGTGGTGTTAGCAACGAGCAACTCGCAAATAAATTAATTCCTGATTTGCAAAAACAAACTGATAATGTTTTCAACAAGAAAAATAAACTTTAATAAATTTAAAGTTTATTATGTCTAAATAAATAAGGTGGGATTCCCACCTTTTTTATTTAATATTTCAATAATGTTTGTTATTATTAAATGAATAATATTTTTTGTGGTTATTAATATGTCTAAGGATATAAAAAGAGAGTTTTATATTGATCTCTTGGAAAAAGGTTTGATATTTGAACAAAATATTAAATTCCCACACTCCTTGAGCATTATTGATAAATATAAAGAAAATCCCTTTTTTGAGCCTAGTAGCGGTGCATTTAGGAAAGTCTTTTTAAGATCGGAATTGTTTTTTGATCTAATGAAAGAACTACCAAACTATATTGTTGAATTGCCTTTTGATTATTATAGTCAGCAAGAGTTATGGTTGTTACTTAAGAATAATCCTATTTCTATTTTATCATTCACTCCTGAAATGATTACAGAGGCTATGTTTGCCTACGCTGTTTCAAAGGATGAGCGTCTATTCGCATTTCTACCACCTGAATTTCAAACTCAAGAAATTGCCGTAGATGTTATAAAAAAGGAACCATTGCTTCTCGCTTATGTTCGTGATGATTTGTTGTTTTATTATCTTTGCCGAATTGCTGTGGAAAAAAATTGGGAAACCTTACAATTTGTTCCTATGTCTATTATGGATTCTCAATTAATACAAATTGCAGATTCTCAACCTACTGCTTTTCTTTTGGATTGGTTGGAAAATTCAGATATTACACCGCAGTTATATAATAAATGCATGAAGTTAGACCCGATCAGGACAGCTAATTTTCTTGTTGAAAAATTCCTCACAGTTGATGATGTTCCATACTTCATTCAAGCTGTTACTGTAAATTCAGTTGTCACTCCCGAATTAGCTTTAGAACACGGTTCATTGGCACTCTTTTCCTCACCTTCCAAAATAAAACCATTGGTTATGCTTTTTGAATTGCAACCAACGTGGATTGAATACTTACACCCAAGTTGTATTACACCTGAAATGTTGCAAGCTGTGATAGCAAAAGGGGTTGTACCAACGCTCCCTGATGTAAATTGGACTGCTGAATTGGTTTATGCAGCTTACAATGAGAACAAGCAATCTATTCTAAACATTCCAAGAGAAAAATTGCTTGTATTGGGTGTGGATCGCTTTGTTATGTTGTTTAATGAAGCTGTGCGTGATGGTTGGGTAGAAAAAATACCGAATCACTTTTTTATTGAAGAAATCGTTGCTGATAGCGAAAATAAGCAAGCTCTATTGGAGTTTCGCTTCCCATTCTCGCACATCGTCAATACGGCGCATGACTTTGATTGGAACACGCTACTTGACCTTGATGCTTCGATTGACGAGTTGCTAATTTTAGATCAAAAAGCTCCGCATGAACTCGCAGAATCACTATTCAATGCTCATGTAGAGAACTATGTAATTCTTAATGATGCAGATAAAACACTTGATCGCACGATAGCTTTCTTAGAGAAGTATTCAGATAAAATTGAGTTAGTACCTAATCACATCCTGAAAGACCCTAAATCCTACCAAGCCATTGTGAATGAGTACCCATTCTTACTTAATGATAAAGATGGCACAGAGGCATACAAAGCGATCCTCGCTCTCTAAATCCAAATGGCCTGTTAAATACAGGCCATTTTTTTACAAGGAAATAATTATGTTTGATCGCTTATTTAAAAAATTAAATAAAGGGGTTGTTACGGTTGGCAACAACAATCATGGCAATATATCAGGCAATAATAATGTAATTATCAATGGCAAGGCTCACACCAATATTTCAAGCAACCATCCTCATGTTATTGGCAATGGTATAGAAAATATTATTGAGCTAACAACACAACCATTCGATTCTATCCATCTTTTAGGCTCTATTGATGTTGATTTTATTGCGTCAGAGGAATCAAAAATAAAGATTCAGGCTGATGAAAATATCATGGCTCTTATTGATATTCGCTATAAAGCCAACACGCTTGAGATTGGGTTCAAACCAAACACATCATTCATTAGCCATAACCCGATTATAGTGCTTGTAAGCCACCCATACCTTACCCATTTGGAGTTGCGTGGTTCAGGCAATATTTCCATCTCACGATTACAAGAAGAACGGTTTACAGCCGTTCTTAAAGGTTCAGGAAATATATCTCTACAAGGTGAATCCAAGACTGTTGAACTTTTACTTTCAGGATCAGGCGATATAGAGGCATCAAAGCTCATAGCGTCAAACCTAGATGCGACAATTTCAGGTTCAGGGGATATAAAAGCTTTTGCAAACACATCTGTAAGAGCCAACCTTAAAGGTTCAGGGGATATAATCGTACATGGCAGACCTAGCACTCAAGAGCGTTCATGCTCGGGATCAGGCTCTATAAATATTTTGTGATTAAGCTACTGCTTTTTTTCTAGCTCTACGTGGATAGTATTTTTTAAGGATTCTTGCAATTTGGTTGTCGCTAAAACTATCGTCAATACGGATTGTTGGAATCCCTGCACCGCTAGTAATTTCATCCCGAACCTGATCTTTTTGTTTAATTCGCTTTGCTGTATGGCTATCGTCATCTATCTCAACTAAGACCAAGACATTAAAATCTAAATCAGTAATCACCATATCCACAACACCCCGATTATAACGGTTGCGAATGTCGATATGCTCACACTTTAGAAATGAGTTAAAGCTGATTTGGGTATGTACCATAACGTGATCAGGAATAAGCTCTTTTAGCTTATGGTAGTATCTTTTTTCAGTTTCGGTTAATAGGCACTTAGAGTAAACCAACCCCTTGTACGCATTTGTTTCCTCGTCTGAATCATCTTGATCTTCATTGTTTTTTTGTGATTTTTCCCTCTCGCCCAACAATATCAGGCAAACGAGCAAAGAGCCTGAAATAATTGTTATAAGAAGAAAAATATTCATAAAAACCGAGCGCAGCAAGAAACGTATAACCAATTATAATATATATATTTTATTTTTTATAATTCATATAGTTAATTTAATGTTAATTTTTTATTATTGATTTATTATCAATATAAATAATGCTAAAATCATTTTAGGTTAATCGGGGTTTTTGTTGTAGTGGATAATATTGATACAGGTATAATTGAATATCAACTTAAAGCATTTTTATCCGATAATGTTTTGGGTGCAAAAAATGATATGGATGTTATTCAGGCATGGATTACTTACGCCTGTAGCAATTCAGAGCATACCCTCAAAGGTTATCTTAAAGAATTGAAGCGTTTTCTGATCTATTGTGATTCTGTTGGCATCCATTATGCCGAAGTAAAAACGGCGCATATTAATGAATATTTAGGAATATTACTAAATCCAAGTTCTGATTGGCTAAAGCCTCTCAATAACATTGTTGAACCCAAAAAAACACAAATCCTTTTAAGACCTCTTGGCTTAAATTCAGTTGAATATACTCAACGAGTTTTAAACAGTTTTTACGTTTATTTGAATAATATTAATCTGATCCCTGTTAATCCGATTAAATATTCAGTAAAGCTCAAAGTCGAAAAACGGTATGAAGAAAAATCAGTTGATAAAGCTCTCACAATAGATGCGTGGTACTTCCTAAGTGAGTGGCTTAAAAATCAGAGTGAAACAGTAAGTCGCTCCGAGCGTGGTAAAGCTGTTCGGGATCGTTGGTTGATGCACCTTTTGTATTACACAGGTATGCGTAAATCTTCTGTTGTTGGTTTAATGATGGATTGCTTCACTTACAACCAAACCAAAAGTGGCCGAGTAATGGTTATTAACTTCCACATGAAAGGTGGGGTTGATCACAAGGTTGTTGTGAATGATAAGCTAAAAGAAGAACTCGTTTTTTATCGCACGGCGTTAGATTTAAAACCATTGCCTACAGGTAATGAATCTGAAATTGCTGTCGTACCCGCATTTAAGAAAAATGGGGTTTCTATTTTTGGTGCAGAGCCGATTTCTAGTCGTGGAATTAACTTTGTTATTGAGAAGTCTTTGAGTTCAGCAGCTAATGATTGTGAGGATCACTTTATTGCGGAAGAACTACGCAATGCGACACCTCACACGTTTAGACATACTTGTGCATCACACCAATTGCATTATGGATTGGATGTTGTAGCCACCCAAAAACATCTTGGTCACGCCAACTTGAACACCACCATGACTTATCTACATAAAGACTTTGACGAGAGTATCGAAAGTGCAAAAAAATGGTCAGATGCCATAGATAAGGACAGGGATAAATAGTTCCAAAAAAAGCCTATTCAATAGGCTTTTTTGATTCTAGGCTACGTGATCCGATACGGTCAGCCACCCTACAGACCCAACACCATCCTCAATAATATCAAAGTGATGACCACCTTCATAAACTCTGATATTTTTTGGTTTTTTCTTAAAAAAAGATAATGGTTTTGTTTTATGAATTTCAATAATTTCTTGTAGTGCAAACTCCACATCACGAACCATTGAGTGTATGTCTTGCGTGTAATCAATATCTATATCATTAATTAAACTTCCATGAATTACTCTTTTTACACCATCTAAATTAATAACTTTTACTTTCATTTTTGAATCCTTTTTTATTAAAAAATTAATATAACATTGCTTAATTAACCATTGAATATTATCATCAATTAAGGATGCTAACCTTGCCTATATGTGAGCAGAATAAGCCTTTTAATTGCGGTACTTCAATTTTCTAAGCATTTTATGATCATTCATTACACGGCTTAGTTTAAACACATATCAAAGCTTGAGATATTTCCATGAATGAATCACAGATTAGTGTTCTTAAGAAACACGCCTATGCAGTTCTCAATCTTAGCTACCTACACCAACAAACACTCAATACGACCCAACCGATTCAGTCTAATGTTATTGAGCTTAAGCTAGGGCAGAGCCTTGAGTATTTAGCCAAGTATCTACAATTTAAATCATATAAAGCCCTAATTAGCAGTACCCCTAATGAAATCGAACAACGATTCCAAATAGCTAAAAGCAAACCTCTCACCGCCAATAATGCTGTGGGATTTGGTTCACTTATTTATGTCTATTTCAGCCAACTAGAAAGTATTTTTGAATTAAACGTACTTGGGGTGGTACTAAACTTTATCACTCGAACTGATTGGCACTTCCTACCTGAATTGGTCATCAAATTTCACCAATATAAGCGATACAATCATCTTGATACAGACCTAGACATTGTTATCTTCGCCCATAACTATCTCAAGCAATGTTTACAATGCTACTTCCTGAATCGGGTAGTCGGATACCTTTATCTTGCAAGCAGTACCAAGAAAACCATTAATAAGAAATGCCATATTTTTAGTGAGAATTTGGCAAAAACCTATACAAGCGACCAAGAGCTAGTTGATTACTTAAACTATGTTTTATCGCCTTTCTTTCAGATCAGTAAACAGCTTTACATCGTTCAGGATTCAATTGACCCGATAATCGCTTATTGGTTCAACAACAGGGTTCTAGATGAGCATTGTACGCTGTATATAACACTACTGAATTACGTGATTCCCGACTTAAACATCACAGAAGATTTTGCCTTAACAGTTAAAGATATTTTATTGCATCTAAAAGGCCAACCACACCAATTCAGCATTGCCCTTAGTGATGTTGTTAAATGCTATAACCAAAGCAACTATAAAGAGGTTGTGCAGATTAAGGGTTTAAATGCCTTTTTAACGGCGGGTGCAGATTCAAAGCATGAATTGATTACAGGGCAGGGCAATGACATAACCCTGTATAGCAATACCATTGGTCGCAAAAAAGTAAGAGAGCTTGAGGAAGATTTTAATAATTATCAGAATCGAACTTACGGAAAAGAAACCATCCAATCGAGCAGCTTTAAATCACATCTACAAACCTTCATTAGTGGCCATGTTCAAGTTATTCAGCACCAAGAAGATTTCACATTGGTTGCACGTTGTATTTTGTCAGGATCAATCGCCCTATATGCTTCATTGAATGATGGGCGTTTTTTCACAGCTTATGAGAGCCGACCACACAACTTAAGCGAAAAACAATGGAATCTTGCGCTTTCCTTTGTTTGGTTATTCAAAGATAAGTATCTTAAATATATTAAACCTAGCTTTGGCGAACAGCATCAATCTTTCTCATGTGGGTTGTTTTTGATCCATACAAGAGCAGAAAATGGGGCATCCCAAGAACTCACACAGAAAGCTTATCAGCAGACATTGAAGCTCTATCAATACATAGAGGCTGATCTCATTAAGAAGTCATCACAATTGATGAATCTAAACGACACATTCTCTTTATTTTTTATTACCTTTCTACTTAAGCATGTTGGCAAAACTCAATAGCTAAAAAAAGGGAAGTTATTAACTTCCCTTTTATTATTGATTCACAACGTCCCTCATATTTTTTACAGGTTTGTTTTTGGAACTATCTAGAATTTTTCTAACTTCTGCACCATCAAAGTTATATGAACCAAATCTTCCTGAATAGTAATGTGAGCTAATGTTGTATTTCCCTAATTGGCAGTTATATAAGACACTATCTTTAAAGCTCACATAGTACAAAACATCGGTATCTTTATGGACTTTCCCCTTATAGTAAAAGCCATCGAAATATGAACCTCTTGCAAAACGGAATACCTTTTTTGAAACCCCTGTCGCAATACATTGATTTTCTATCAGATACTTACCGAGCGTATTAATTTCATTATATTGTTTTTTATAATCGTCATACGGAATGTATTGCCAATATGCAAATCCCGCACCAATAGCAATAAATGCAGAAATAATAAGGGCAAATCTCTTATCTTCCGAGCTAACATTCTCAAACATTAAACCAATCCTTTTACGCAAATAAAAGAGCTTTTTATATCATTTGTCTGATCCACAACAGTTGAGTAAGGCATCAATAATCACTATATTAGATTAATTAAATTATTAATTCATTATTATATAATATTAACTTTATAAACAACATACCGCACAATATTGATTATATATTTGTATTATTGGCAAGCATATTGATTATCGGTTTAGCTTGTTGTTGAGAGAGTTTGTTGCGTTCAAACTCGCCCAAATGATATGCGCCATATCGTCCCGCAAAATAGGAAGAAGATATGTTGTACTCACCGTCAAGGCATGTATATACAACATTGCTGTTAAATTTCACGAAATACAGCATATCGGTAAAGCCATTGTTCTTACAATGGCTTTTTTTCTGATTGGTTTAACTAGATGCTAGATGCTTTAATCACAAAGAAAATGAACGCAGCAACGATAGTCAACAGAGTTGCATAGCTCAAATACCGATTAAATTTGGGTGAGGTAATTGCAAGCTTAAGAGCCTTACGTTTGTTGCAGTAATGCATGATTAAGGCTAAAGCTATAGATGCAACACCTACAGGGATCATAGATGTAAAAGTTTTAGGATCAGACAGGCTTAGTTGATTTTGTGAATACGATACAGCAAGCAACAAAACACAGAGTACAACTGATGAAGTTAATATTGCTGATGGTGACATTAATTTATTGTTAATTGTTTGGCTCATAACAGGGCTGCACATTCCGAATTAATTATGGGTAATTTAACATTATCATTAACAACTATCCAAAAGCAAAAAATCACTCAATATTGAGGTGCATATTACGGTAGTTATATGCAGTAAAAGAGAGGGGGCTATCATATTTTCAAGCACTTACGTTTTTTCTCTTAGTGCCGACCTATTAGGTCGGATGAAGCTTGTTAAGGAAACTTTAACAAGGTCGTAAGATAATTTTAATAAATCTTGATTATAAATATCACCATTATCAATGGTTTTCATTCTTACATTTATTATATTAATGTCACCAAATGAGTGCATCCCTATTTATATTTATAATAAATTACCCCAACCAATGCCTTATTATCACTCTATGATTATTTTGGTAAATAAATATTCATGTTACTTGAAAAAGATATTAAAAAAGTTAATCGGCGCAGTAATATATTTTATTAAAATCGGTTAAATTCATCATTTATCCATTATTTTAGCGTAGGAAGAAATGTGTTTTTATTTTGCCGTTAGGTAAAATTAGGTGGTTTTTCTTTAACAAGGTGTTAAGTTTTGTGTACCTTTATCACTAAAAAAAATGCCGACTATTTTTGTCATATTTTTTTCTTTAAAAACTTGCCGTTATCGGTTTCATAAAAAATATTTACGTGAATTTGATCACGTTTCTTTAACGTGAGTTAAACTTAACTTGCTATGTTTTAAGCCGATATTTCGTTTTCACTAACATTTAAAAAAGATCGTCAAATATTATTTTATTATTTTTTTTTAAAAATACCTTTCCTATTCCTTAAAATGAATTGATTTAATTATTTGTTATTAGTATATTTAAGGAAAGTTAGAAAAACATTAATTTGTTTTTTGGCTTTATGAAGCCATTACTTTTTTGAAAGCAAATGGGATTCCATCATTAACTCTAACCGAGTAAGTGAATATATAGGTTCCGACATGACAGCAACTACACAAACAACACAAGACGAGTTAAATCTTCCTGTTGAGTACAAGGATTTAAGTAATTATTCCTCACAGGATATAAAGCTTTTAATTGATGCTTCTACTCAACGCTTGAAAAAGAAAGAGTTAGAAGATCGTGACGAATCACTATTAATGATTGTTGAGTTGGTCAAAAAGAATAAAATTCCTTTTGATGAAATCGTATCTATTCTTGGTGAATCTCACGCTGTTTACTCTTGCACTTCTGAAAACGGAAGAACTCGCAAACTTTATATTGATCCACAAAATCCTAAAAACACATGGCACGGCGTTGGTCGCAGACCAAGTTGGATTGTTGCTAAAATTGAAATGGGTTTAGATATTGAATCCCTAGCAGTAGAAATCGAAGTTGATGATGCTCAACAGGAATTTTTCTACTTCAATCCAAATAGCCATACCCAAAGATGGAGTGGTTCAGGACGTAAGCCTGCTTGGTTTAAAGAGTTAGAACAAGCGAACATTGATGTTGAGAAATACAAAACAATGTTCTAAGCAAAGCTTAGTCTAACCAAAGAGAACACTGATCACGTATCGGTGTTTTTTTTTAAGTATTCTTTGCAGTACCGCACACTTCATTTGATACAACTCCCCATAAATAGCGATCTACTTATTCCCTAGCTCCACACTCGCATAATCTAAAACTATAACTTTTTATCATTCCTGACACATACCAATCCCCGACTAAAACTCTTTATCAGGCAATAATCTGTATAAATAATATACATATTTTCAGTATTTTAACTTTTTTACAAAAAATGTAATAACTTTCAGTTTGAATCGTTTTAAATGTTTTGACTTGGGTGATTTTGTCGGTAATAATATTTTTAATTATTAATATTCACTTGGGAAACAAGCATGTCTAATGAAAAGGCTAAAATAATCGTCTTAGCAAACCAAAAAGGCGGTGCGGGAAAAACATCGGCAATCGTAAATTTAGCTAGTGCTTCTGTGTTTTGTGGCAAAGCGAATGTTTGTGTTCTTGATCTTGATCCACAGCGCAGTATCTCTTATTGGCAAGAAAAGCTCCGTAAAGAGCCTGAAAAACGCTACGACTACTTATTCCCCCAAGTTGTTGCTATCGAGCCAAACACAAAACCATCTACAGTGATTGAACTGCTACAAGGTTCTTTCCGTGAGATTTGGGTAGATACGGCGGGTTTCTTGGGTTACAACGATGATGTAGCACAGCAGTACCTTGAAGATGTTTTGCCTTATGCCGATATTATTGTTACGCCGTTACGTTCAGGGCCATTTGATGTTACTTCGACTGAACAAACAATTGAATATCTTGACGATGTGTTAAGTAACATTGGTTGTGATGACATTCCACGCCTACTTTTACGATCTGATATTCGTGGTGGCGATAAAGGATTAGATTTTCTTATAGCGCAATTAGAACCAATCCTTGAACAGCATCCTAAATGGAAATGTATTGATAGCTATATCCCTTCAAGTACGGCATTTTATAAAGCTATGGGGCGTGGTTGTAATGCCTTTGTACCTAAAAAGATTGAGCGTGTAGCAGAAGCAGCTATCACAGTCTATAAAGAGATTCAGGTTGCATTGGGTGAAGAATCTGAAATGGAAGCTCGTAAGCTCCTTGCGAAAACAATTAAAAATTTAGCATCTATTCGTCAAAGTGCAACTAAGGCAAAGAGAGATGATGATCTCAAGGCTCAAGATGATGATCTCAATGATCAAAATGATGATAGTGATGAATAAAATAAGCGATATGGCCGTATAGAAAAGAAGCTACCCCTACCCTGCACCACTCATTGCGGTAGGGTATAACGCTAACTTAGGAACCTATTAAAATGGCACAAGTTGATATACAAAAATTACTTAAGGATGCAAAAAACCCTCAAGGTAATCGGGTTATTGCAGAGTTTGGGGATGCTGAATCCAAATCTACACATAGCCTTCAACGTGATGAACGAAAGTTAATATCTGTTGATATTTCTAGTATTGGTGAACTTAACCTAGTCAGAACACACCTTCGGGAAAATGTGGTTAAAGAGCTTGCCACTCAATTCGATGAAAAAAAAATAGGGAATCAACAACGACCTTCGATTCGCCTTGTTAATCCCGATATTGATGGTGAAGTTCCTGAACATATTAAATATATAGTCGTACAAGGACACCATCGAATAGCAGCTATGAGATTAATAGCTGAAAAAGACCCTGAAAAATCTAAAGTTTGGAAGTTTGATTATCTTCCTACTGAACAATTTAAGTCTAAGTTGGATGTACTACGTTACCAAGTTGTAGAAAATACATCACGTGCGGGAATGAGCCTGTATGAGATTGGTCAAAGTGTATTACTTTGCAAGAGTGAGGGCATGACTAAGAATGTAGATATTTCTAAGTATCTCTATCAAAGCCCTGCTCGAATCTCACGTGCGCTTCGCTGTGTTGCTCTTATCCCTGCTACAGACATGAAAGAAATCGCTTCACTAGGATTGGATAGTGAAGATAGTCTTTTAAATATCGCTCGTATTATTGAACTTGACTGTGATTGGCGCATTCTCTTAAATAACGCCATAGATCAAGAGATTAAAGAGCAAGGTGAATTAACGTCACATCGTTCACGCCTATTAGCAAACATAATCTTTGAAATTGATCCTAAGAAGCAAGAAGCCCGAGAAAAGAAAGAGCAACAGAAGAAAGCTAAACTTGAGGCAGAAGCCTTAGAGAAAGCTAGACTTGAGGCAGAAGCTTTAGAGAAATCCGCAGTCGAGGAACCAAGTGCTACATCCTCACCTGTCACTCAAGATCAGGATAATTCAACTAAGGATGAAGATGATTACCCGACTTCAACACCTTTAGCGAATCAACAAAATGTGGGTGATGCTCAAACACCACCAAAAACCGCACCTAAACCTAATGACACAAACGCCGTAAATCGTGTTCAAGATGTTAAGGCTCAAGCGATTGATAACACCCATACTCAAATAACAGATGAACAAATCAAATGGTTTGTTATTGGTTTAAGCATTGGCTTAACTGATTCAGAGGCAGCAAACGACTTACAAGGTTTTATTGAGCGTTTGGATGTAGCTAAAATTGCAGAATTGCGTCAGCAGCTTGCCGACAATGAGCTTTATCACAGCTTAATTGAAAAGTTAAAATAAAAGGCTTTTTGTGCAATACATAAAGAAAAAAGCTAACTCGAAACTCTTTCGAGTTGGCTTTTATAAACTAAAGAATATTATTCTTTAGCTTCTGTCCGAGATTTTATGACAGGACGCTTAATAATAGTGTAGCGATAGCCTTTACTATTAGTACCATGAAAATCAATGGTAGCTTTAAGCGTGAGTTTGTCGCCAATCTCACCTAGATATTTACTCCCCGAATAAATGATAGATTCACCATTCGGGCCATGCATGGATGTTTTGATAATATCACCATATTCACCCATTGAAATAGAAACTGCACGTATAGTTAAATCCATTTCCACACGCTCTTTTAAAACACCAAAGTGTTTGGAATCGTCTATACGCTTTTGACGCAAAGCGATTAAGCCTTTATCAATTGCATGGATCATTGCTCGTTCAGCAGCGAACTGCATCAAAGAAATTTGACCTTCTTTTATTTCGGCTTTTTGATCAGCCAACCATAAAACATAACCATCGGGTAAGCTATAAATAAGCTGACCTTGATGTTTACCAAAAGGCATTTTCCCTTGTTCTAGCAACTCTAAACCTTCAAGAATATAACGAGGAACGCCGTTAGGACAGCGTTTACGAGTGACGTTATATTCAGGCTCTAAATCAATTGAAACTATTGAATCAGGATCATTACGATCCTGATTTTTTTGTTCAATAATCTCAAAGTATGCTTTTGCTGAACGGATAGCATCACCCTCGTCAATAGCAAGGTTTTTAAGATACTGATCATACGAACCTAAAGCTGTAGTAGTACGACAACGCAAGGTGTAGAAAACAGCATCTTTACCCACCGATATATAAAACGTGCGATTAACACGTTTTGGATACAATGACGCTAAAGTTGCAGTTTGCACAGCAGTTTGAGTAAAGTTTGACATGATATAGCTCCGATTAACGCTCGGATGACGAAGAAAATCCCAAATTTTCTTCACCACCAAACGCCAACTAAAAAATAATTAACGATTAAATTTGGTAAAGAAAACTAATATTGGGAAGTTTCCTGTCTGTATATTAGGTGCTTTTTTATACCCATGCAATAACGGCGCAAAAAAAAGCTAATCCTCGAAAGAATTAGCTTTTATAATTGATCATAGTGAGTGATCAATTCTGATTAATCTTCAAATAGTGACCTGAATGCTAAAAACACACCAATCATAGCCAAGACAAAGAAAACGATTTGCGCTAGGAAATAGAATCCTGTAACGAAATCGTTTGCAAATGCATTGTGGCTAAGTTGTGAAGCATAACGATTACAAAACTCGCTAATGAGTAGCAGACTTAAGCTGCTAACAAAAAAGAAAGCGAATTTTGGTTTCACATATATCGCTAATAGCATATAGCAAACCAATACAGTAATAGCTGCTAGAATCGGACGATTCACAGCAGTATATAGTGTTAATATTGCAAAAAATGTAGCAGGAACGGTAGATGGAATGCCGTTATTTAGAACAAGGTTTTTCATATATTATATCTCCGATTGACGCTCGGATGACGAGGAAAGTTTTTTAAGCTTTCCTCGTCATAAACGTCAATCAAATTGATTAATGTTAATGGAAGGAAAACTTAAGAAATAAGTTCCTGTCGGTATATTAGTTTTTTTATTAGTTTCTTGCAATAAGGGCATAAAAAAAAGCTAACTCAAATAAATGAGTTAGCTTAGTAATTTAAAGTAGTGAAGCTTTAAATTATTGGTTGATAAGGTGTCCAATTACTCGCAAAGAGAACTTGTAAAAGGACACGTACATGGGGAGTAAAGCAATACTCGCCCAACCCGCAATTGGGATCAACGTATATGAAATAAACAGGAATACTAGCCAAGCAGCGACAAGTGATGACAACCAAAACCATCTCAAATCTTCAACCTTGAAAAATACGTGAGCAGTCAAATAAGACAGCAGAACATATAAAGGTGAAGCAAAGAGATAAAAGAATTTTTCGTTGATCAGAACTGTTGCCAAGATAACAACAAACCAAGAAAAAACAATCGTAAACTTGAAAGAACGATCATTTTTAGCCTGAACTGCTTTAACTTTTTTAACCTGAATATCAAACATGGTATAGCTCCGATTAATGCTCGGATGACAAGGAAAGTTACGTTTCCTTATCATTCCAAGCGGTTGAACATCTAGACAACTAGACTTGGGATAAGGAAAACTTGAGGTGTAAGTTTCCTAAAACAGACTTTAAATTTTTGGCCATTAAAAATCAAGAAAAAAAAAGCCAACTCGAAAGTCAGCTTTTGTAAATCACAGAAAGTTATTCTGTAACTTCTAGTTCAACTTCATCAGTTTCAGAAACAGAATCATCCAAAGAATCTAACGATTCAGGATAAAGCGTATTCCAAACATGAGAAGCTATTTTAGAAGCTTCCTTAATAGCAACTGCAAAGAAGTTTGGATCATCTTCTTTTGCTACATTTAGCCATCCGTTGATGTATCCCGCATGGCTATCTAAAGCAATTTTCTCAATGCCAAGCATTGAAGAACAGAAGATGGAACCTAGTTCAGCCACACATTCTTCACGTGCATAATCTATTGATCCAAAAGAATTTTTTTTCCAATCCGATCTTAAATCACGTGCAGTAGAATGGCAAAGTTCGTGGCACAAAGTGGCGATATAGCCTTCCTCTGTTTTAAATTCACTTACAGGTGGCATGTGAACTTCGTGAGTTGATGGTCGATAGAATGCTCTACCTTGTTGATCGTGAAAAACTTTACATTGCGTTTTTTCAGCGAACTCAAGACATAAATCTCTTTGTTCAGCCAAAGTTGGCAAAGTATTGTTAGATTCTTTAGGTTGCCAAACAGGATTACCCTCTTGATCAACGAAACACTCTAGGTTAAATACATAACTGTATTTAACCGCAAAATAACTGTTGTCAGGTGTCATTGGTTCATCTTTAGGTGGATAAACCAATTTACCATCAACTTCAATTTTCTTATGTTTACGGAACCAATACTCAATAAGAGTACCTTTTGAACCCGCAAGCATCGTCCAATTAAGTTCTTTTGCTTGTAAGAATGTGATCCATTCATTGCAACCACTACCACTGATCATATTGGCAAGCATTAAGCTACCAATATTTAAACCTTTATAAGCTTTACCGCTTACAAAGTTTTTATGTGGTCGAGCAACACCAAAAGGCATTACCCATTTTCCTGTAGCGAATTTTGCCTCTAATTCAGCAATCATGTTATCCATGATTGCCTTTTTTTCTTCCAAATATTTCTCTGCTTTAGCTGTTTTAGCAGTAGCAGAAGTTTTAGAAGATTTAGCAGCAGTAGTTTTAGAAACTTTAGACATGATATAGCTCCGATTAACGCTCGGATGACGAAGAAAATCCCAAATTTTCTTCACCACCAAACGCCAACTAAAAAATAATTAACGATTAAAATTTGGTAAAGAAAACTAATATTGGGAAGTTTCCTGTCTTTATATTAGGTTCTTTTTTATACCCATGCAATAACGGCGCAAAAAAAAAGCCAATCCTCGAAAGAATTAGCTTTGATAAACGATGATAGTGAAATCAAGGTTTTTGGTAAATTGTAAGATATAGGAATGGCAACAATGTTAGGAAACATAATCACCATCACACATAAACTCACAATATTCTCGATGCAATCTTAAAGCTTCATTCAAAGAATGAATGTCCTCAAGACGTTGAATGTCCGAATCCCCTTCTAAAAAGTGTCTTTTAAGAAGTAATGATTGACTAAGAATGTGAAATTCTTGAGCCAATAATTCAGGTGTTGGAAATTTTCGATCAAGAAGAAACTCTGCAATTGAAACAACAATATTGCGATAACGATCTGAAAGATCATCGTAAACAACATCTTCACCGACTAAAGAAGCCAAGTACACAGAGTAATTTGACGAATATTCAGAACCTTTAATAAGTTCTAAAAAAACATCATTGTCACAGTAAAGCTTTTGGCAGTCTGCAACAACATCCACGAATTGATCAACAGTAAGTGCTTTAAATGATCCTTTACGATCATAAGCATAATTGATCTGTTTTAAAGTAAACATAAAATCACTAGGACTATATGCATACTCTTTATTTAAACGAGAAAAATAAAACTCGCTAAATAAATTCGCAAATGGGAAATTACTCGATTTACGAAACCAAGCTTTAGAGGTAATTGCCTCAACTTGAAAATCACCGACCTTAAAACTACAACAAGCATTAAAAGCTTCTTGTAGGAATAAAACATCATTTAATGAATACGAATATTCATTAAGAATTGAATTAGATGCAACATAATCCAAGACCTTGTGATGTGTCCACCCAATAACAGACTTACCCTCTTTAATTGGATAAACTTTACGGCCACGATTATACAAACAATTCATTGTATAAACGTACAACGAATAAATACCGATTAATTGGTAAATATTCATATTTGGCAGTTTTGACCAATCAAAAGAAATTGATTCAATTGTTTTGGATGAACCAAATATTGAACCTAATGGAGTGAGGTCGGTCTTATATTGAAGCAAAGCCTCAACATTTAAACCATTTCTATTCAGATGGAAGATTGGACGCTGATTAACAGCACCACCTTGAACAAATTGAGTAAATAAAACACCCAATTCGGTAGATACAGGTTGTGCAGCAACAATAGCGATTGCATTAGACATAATATAGCTCCGATTGACGCTCGGATGACGAAGAAAAATTCCAAATTTTCTTCACCATCCAACGCCAAAACAAAAAAATGATTGACGAAAACATAGGTGAAAAAAATCTAAATTAAGAAGTTTCCTTGAGATTTATCTTACTGACTTAACTTGCATAAATCAATGATGTACTTTTCTTGGCCATAAAAAAAAGCCACTCAACGAATTGAATGGCTTTTATAAATTAATGTAGTGAACATTAATCTTGTGATGAATCTTCAAGTGAAATTCTGTCTTTAATTCTACGAATAAGATCAGGAATTAGAACGACAGGAAAGAATACGCCAAAGGCTAAGAATAAGTAGCTTAACCACTTATAAGTTATTGCAATTCCTGTGTCTATGTCGCTAAAAACATCAATTAGTTTAAATGCGACAAAAGGCGTTCCTATTAGGAACATTGCCATAAATAAAACTATAGCACCTACTTCTAAATCCCAACTACCTATCGCCATAAAGACGATAAATAAAAGACATCCCACAATAGCGAGTTTTAAGCCAAAGAAGAAAAATGGCGAAATGACTAAAGCGAGAAAAATTCCGAAAACAATTGAATCTTCGGTTGTTAAATTTGCGAGTAAGTTTTTCATTTGGATAGCTCCGAAAAAATCGGATGATCAAGAATTTTCATTCTTATCATCCGATGAATAAATGATAAGAATTAAAAAAAATTGTTGATCTAGGTTCGTTCTAATTACCGAGAAGAAAAACAGAATTTTCCATCTTTGGTAATTTTCAGTAATTTCTTACTGAATAGACCCTTAAGCCTTTTAAAATTTAATGCGGATTGTTCATCCTCAAAAAACTTTGAGTTTTCAATGGACGAGAAATTTCCTGAAATAATTTCAGAAAACTCCTGTTCAGAAACCAACCAAACTTTAGTTGTGCAAATGTTTGACATGATATAGCTCCGATTAACGCTCGGATGACGAAGAAAATTCTAAAATTTCCTTCACCATCTAAACGCCAACATAAAAAATTAACGATTAAAAATTTGGTGAAGAAAACTAAATAAGAGAGCTTTCTTAAATTTGATATTACTTATTTTTTGTACATTGTTCAATTAGTAAAAATAAAACATTTTAAAAATATTTCTGAATTAAAAAGGCCACAACAATTTGCATTGTCGTGGCCTATTGCTCGATGATGAGGTGGTGCGTACTTCCACCCACTTTTAAGCGATCAAAGTCTTATTCATCTTACATATATCCGATTAACGCTCGGATGACGATAAAAACCTAAATTTATTCCAAAATGTGACGCAGAGCTAACTTACATCACCATCCTTAAAGGAATAAACCTACTATCAGGTTTGTATGGATACATATTAACATCATTAAATATATACCACAATATTATATTTATCTATTCTATTGATTTTTATAAAATACGCCGTGTATTTTATTTTGTGATTTGTATATCTATTATTATCTTTACATGCTTCATGTAAAAAAAAACCAACTCGAAAAAGTTGGTTTTATTAAATCTAAAAAGTGATTTTAGACTTAGTATTAAAATAGATTTCTTTCAAGCAAATGAAAGTGTAAAGAATCCATAATGCGACTTTACCGTATGTACGACAAATCTCATTATTCACCGCCCAAAATGCAAAAGAAACTTTGGCATTGGTTAGCCTTTTTTTGAACTGAACATAATTATCCACGATAGTGAACAGAGTAATAGCCTCTCTTTCACCGTTTCGATATTGTTCAGCAAAACTCACGTTAGTACGTGGGTTTCTTACTGAATAAGGCAGAGAATTGTATTCTTTTTCCTTTTCCGCATTTTTTGTAAAACCACGCAAAAAAGCGAAAATCTTTGCAGCTAAAAGAACAGCAACATAAAACGTAGCAACCCAAAATACATCATAAATGAATGGGAAGTAGTAGGCTATCCAAATAACACTTGAAAACAATGACAAATACATAATATAGCTCCGATTAACGCTCGGATGACGAAGAAAATCCCAAATTTTCTTCACCACCAAACGCCAACTAAAAAATAATTAACGATTAAAATTTGGTAAAGAAAACTAATATTGGGAAGTTTCCTAATTGAGATATTAATAGCGCACTATTTTTTTTGCAATAAAAAACGTGCAGATCGCACGTTCTTTAAATTCGATAGGCTTAAGCTTTAATATCGCCGTGTGATTCTTTGATCTTAATCGTGTGCTTTTTACCATCCATGAAAAAGACGATAACACGGTTCTTGCTATCCACCCGAGAAATATCATTGGCAAACTTATTCACTTTTAAATAAGCATCTTCCAAATCAAATTCCTTGCCATGTTCAATGCAATATAAAAAATACTTCTTAGCAACCTTATCACGTGATGTTAGTGCGGGCTTAACATCACCTTTCATTGATTCGGGTTTCGTAAAAATCACAGAAAGGATGAAATAGAAAACTATTGTTATAAATGTAGCAGCCACTCCAAAGAAATAAAAAACTGCAATGAACAAACCAATTACGGCGATATTCCATAATGTAGTCATCCCCTGCTTCACCTGTTGATTCAATACTATTGCTGTCATCTTATATACTCACTATCAACAAATACACTCTTTTTTCTATACCTCACACAAGCCTTTATTAAATCTATCTTGTTTCGTGTGGTATATATAAATTATATTCGTCTTGTGTTTTATGTCAACAATAAACACTATATGTTGTGGTTTTGGCTTTGACAGAAGATGTGAGATTTTTGACACAAATCTTAGGATTGATACCTGAAATAAAAATGTATTTTTATTTTTATCATACACTTATGACAATAATCATCAGGAATAGTCTTAACTTACACGGCGAAATATCAGGATTAATCTTAAACTATATGACACAAGTAGATTGTGGGGGATTATCAAATTTCAGGCAAAAGTAAAGCTCAACAACAAGTGATGAGCTTTCTTTGGTGAGAACAATGTCCTCTGCAAAATATAAAAATAGGTTAAAAACCCTAATATACTTTGTCCACGTTCATTCAACCTAATGCTGAATGACTAGAATGTAAATCAATTATGCCACATCAATCCCGACTATAAAAGCGGTTTAGATCGCAATATCAAGATTTTGAATCTCTATTTCAGGTTCAAAAAACTGTAAGTGGCTTGTAGCGGGTAACTCTCTCGTAAAGTACGGAAGAATTTTACCCTTACGCTCATAATCGGTATGCACATTAAAGAATTTAAGCTGATTGTCTTTGGTTAAGACCATATCGCAAGACACGACATAACCAAGTGTTTGTAGTGCTTTACGTGCATGGCTCTGATACTTATAGAACTGTTTGTCATGCGACACAAAGTTCCTTATGCGTGGATACATCACCATCCCAACAATCAAACCATTATGTAATGCCACCCATGCGTGTGCGATCAACTTAGCATCTAGATATTTTTTCTGATGTTGATTAGGGGGAACTATGTCACCCTCTTTAGAAACAAGGTTATGAGCAAGGAAGCGTTTTTTACACTTCTGAAAATTATAAAACTTATGTTTCACTAATGGTTTTTCAACTGCTGATGTAACCTCTACATTCACAGTACCATCTTCATGTAAACACAATTGCCCTGATGTAATACTTCTAATACGATCTAAACCCAACACATCATTTAACTTGTTCATCGTGAATGTGCGTTGCTGTTTATTCAAATGCTTTGTATTAGGAAGCATGACACACGAAAGGATTTCTGTCTTTTTGACACAGATCAGGAAAATACTTTTTGTCTTTTTCATCATTCAATAATATTCCCTGCATCAAGAACAGGCTTGGTTGTATCAATCTTACGATAAACCAATGATGATACGTTACCCGCATTCGCAATTCGATAGTTGTCCTTGCCTCGTTTAATATCATCTTGGGTTGGGTTGTAAGCCTTATACATCTTGATTGCCAATTGGCGATATTGATTGGTTGTATTCTTTGAGTTCAGCATGACCTCTAGGTAATACACCATTGTAGCTAAACTCTTGCTTAATACGATCCCCTCTGCTGCTAATCGTGCGAGAGTATATGATGCTTCTAAGTCACCTTGTTTAGAGGCGATTGTCAAAATGTTAATTACTCGTTTTGCTTCTTCGGGCTTAAGGCGAATCTTGGTTACGTTTAAAATACCGAATCTTGTTTTACATTGAACGAGATAATTCACGTTTAAACAGCGTGTATATTGCTGTATCGCTTGTGGGTACTGTACGTTCTTTTCCATAAGCTGACCACGCATGTAATATGCACGATACATTCCTTGCCCTGCTGCTAAGGCAAACAACTTGTCGGCTGTATCAAGGTTTTGAGGAACACCTCGACCATTCAAATAAAGAATACCTAAGTTGTATATTGCTGCTGCATCATTCGCTTGTGCTGCTCTTTGCCAATATTGACCCGCCTTAGTTGAATCTGTCTTAATCAGTTTGGGTTCCTGATCCAAGATATAACCACTTAGAACCAATGAAGCAGCATGACCACGTTTCACTAATTTTTCTAATTCGGGTAACGCCGTTTTGTCGTGATCTTCTAGTAATCGCTTTCTTAGCTTTGTGTAAATAACAGAATCGGGCGCAAATTTTGAGTTATCCATTGTCGGAAGTTCGGGCAACCAACTTGGGCGTTCTAATAACTTGTTAGAATTTGGCTCAATCGGAGCAGCGTAGGTGATACCGCCATGTATTAATGAACCCGCCATCAACACAAATGACGCTACGATACCCTTCTTTATCTGTAACATCGTTTAATTACCCAATAATAATTTTATTTTATTTTATATTTATGTTTGATGTTTTTCTATATTCCATAATAAAATATTTTTTAATCATTTCTATTTTGTTTATGCGCCATGTACAAAACATTTGAGTTATTTTATAAATCTCTATATATCATTGCGTTTTGGTCTGTAATATTTTTCATTCTTGAAACAAGAAAAATTAACGAATCATTCTTAGATGTTGCAACATCGACTTTACTTGGTTGGTGCTTGTTCTTTATTGTGTTTAGCTTGTTTACACTCTTTATCTCAAGTAGCTTCCACCTTGAAACAGAAAAAAATAAGAAAAGCATTACAGGTGGTGTGGTTGAAGATGGAATGAAGTTTTCTGTCGGTGGCCATATTAAGTTTTTAGATTTATTACCCCCATCACTTTCTATTGAATCGAATATTCTTAATGATTATTCAAATAAAATACCCAATGAGCAGAAAATCCGTGATGCTCAAAAACAAAGCCTAGCCATTAATGAATTATTAACCCATGAGGAAGATTTATCTTTTTCTGAAAAAGAAACCTTTTTAAAGAATGAGGGGGATGGTGCTAACATTTACGTGAATGAGGTGACAGAAACTCCTCTACAAGCCCTTACAGATGAAGAAGTTGTTAATAAAATGCTTAGTGGCTTTGAGGGCCAATCAAAAGAAGATATTGAGCGTGAAGCTAATGAGGTTGTCCAAGTAGAAACCCTTTCCGACTTAGATAAATCTCGGAGTATCACCAAAGGGATTCTTTTCTACCAATATCAATTTAATGCCCTATTGAGTTATGTCGTAAACAAAAAGATTGATGAATTTAATAAAGACATTAAGAAAAACAAAATCAAGGTAAATGGCAAAGTTATCTCTAGCGCAGAGCGTGATAAACGCCTCGCCGTGTTAGTCGATGAAGCAGCCGAGCTTAAAGCTAAGATTGAAGTCACTATTAAACAAGTATTAGACACCTTACCAAAATTTACATATAGCGGTATCGTGAGTACGACACCCGCAATTAAGCCTCGTAAGCAGTTAGACCTCAAACACTATCAGCTTGTTATCTTTACAGCCTTATTCCCTTATATTTCTTGGTTCGATCTACGCTCACATAGATCACTAAATACGATTGATCCTGAAAAAATCAAAGATTTCATGGAAAATCTTACCGAAGAAGAAAAACTTAAGCTCAACAAAAAAGAGTTGGGTTTAAGTTTGCGTGATAAGCGTGTGCTTTGGAGCGCACGTAAAATGTATGACGTATATCTAAACCGTGATAAGGATATTGTTGAAAAAGGCTTTAGCCCATTTAACATGCCAATCTCTATTGATGAAAACGGCGAAATGTATAACCCACTAGAGGAAACAGTTGCTCTATGTGAGTTATTGCGACAAGCACTAAACACTCAACCTGTCGCATTAGAAAAACCAAAACCAAGAGTTAAATACCACGTACTGAATGACATGGATATTATGGGCCTTGTCACTTCAATCTTTTATGAAAAAAATCGGTTTATCCAAACCCAAACTCAAGATCGTATCGGCTTAATTCGTGATGGTTATATCTATCTCGACATGGATTCATTTATTCCTAAATTTAATGGTCGCCTAAGTCAGCGTTTCCCTCACTACGCCAACTTAAAAGATTACAACGAGGCAATTTTTAACTTCTATAAACGATTAGTGAATATGAATCTCTTGGCTATGCGTGAACTAAGACCAAGTGATAGTCATATCGAAATCTATGACTTTAAAACCAATGGCGAGTTGTTTACGATCCGTTGGGATTACCCTAAAGGTGCTACTGTCACCATCAAGAACACGCTCATTATCCATGCTGCTCAATTGTTCCATGATCTTCAACAGCAGTTCCAAGATACTGTCGCAACACCTACTTTTGAGGGTGTAAGCGAGTTCTTTGCAATTCCAAACTCGCAACACATGCTCATTGTTAAGGATGCGATTCAAAAGCGTGAGGAATTGGAAAAACAGCAAAAGGCTCTTGATGCAACAGTTAAGAAAGATGCCGATAAGCAGAATCAAAGAGGCACAGAAAATGCCAATGATTTTGATGGAATGAATGCTAATTCAGAAGAACCAACTACAGAGCCAAAAAACACTACACCAAGCAATCCTAAAAACACTAATTCAGGTGTTACAGGTGGTGCAAATGGCAAAGGCTTAGAATTAGATGTTACCCCTGATATTGAGCAGTATATTGAATCAAACCCTCAAGCGTTATTAGAGGTCAATCAAGGGGCCATAAACCAAGAGAAATACAATATTATTGATGCTGATAAGAACATCAACTTACAACATCAAGTCTTATCCCTACACAAGATTGAGAAGAAAGATCGTAACAACCCTCAAGATAGCTCTAGAGTTTTTGTTATCTATAAGAAGAAGCAAAAAGAACTCTTTACCCTTAAGTATGATCGTGGTCGTGTGGATGAGTATGCAAAAACAATTGATCTCACCATCATTAAACTACTCCACTCTATACATAAAGGCATGAGCGTAGGTTTACCCCTAAGAAATATTAATAAGCTCCCTAATTCATCAAGTAGAGGCATTGCTATTGATGGTAATCACATCCACAAGATATTTGACCTCTATGAACAAATGGCTATGTTCTCTAAGAAAGGTAGCTCTAATCTTTGGCGAGTAAGCAAACAAGAATTTATCAATAATGCTGATGATAAGTTTGGTGAAACTTACGACCAAATCGCCGTGATTGAGTGTGTTCAGATCACAGACACACAAGAAGAATACTTGGTGAAAAAACTCAAAAATGACCTTTGGGATGCCAAAAAAGCTAAAGCCTTATTTCAGATGCTTAGTCACAAGTTAATCGAAATTGAACCACAACATAGTCGCCTAAAAATCAATTATGACAGACAGGGAGCGTTCTTTATTATGCCGAAACGAAATCTAGGTCGTTTACATCGGGTTGGTTTAGAAATTAATAGCTTTCTCACTTACGTGAATCAGTATTCAGATGAGATTCCACAAGACATGCAACGGTTCGCTAATGCATTAGATTCAATCATTATCAAAGAAGAACCTTACATCAAAGTTAATCTCATTGAGGGTTAAAATGAAAAAATTATTTAGTTCTTGGAACCGATTGGCGAACATTCAAAGAAATTTCAATATGACCGATTTGCGTCATCTTGCTTTGGGTGGACGTAGTGATGGTTGGATGCTGTTTTTCTTTATCGTGGGCTGTGTTGCTGCTAATCCATTCTTTATTGAAAACATCTACTATCGTATTTGTATCATTGTTATATGTGCTATTCCTTGCGCTATTTTAGCCTTCTATAACAAGATTAAGTTTTTCTTTGAAAAAGAGTTTATGTTTGAACCCATCATGGAACAAGATAGAGCTAGGCCATTCCAAATGGTATCTAGTGATACGATTGGAACCGTAGAAGATAATGCAGGGAAAGGTATTTGCATGGGTTATACCACAGATACAGGTGAGCCTGTATTTATCCCATACAGCCATATTTCACAGCATATCTCTATCAATGGATCAACAGGTACAGGGAAATCCGTTCTTGCAGCCTCAATGATGGCTCAACAGATGCGTAACGGCGGTGGCTTATGCTTTATTGATGGTAAGTTATCAAATAAGGAACTCTTGGCTGTATGGCAACTCGCTTGTTGGGCGGGCCGAGAGCTTGATCTACTTATTATTAATGCAGGGAACCCCGCTTTTTCTAATTCGTATAACCCAATCTTACAGGGTGATGCTCAAGAAGTATCAAGCCGAATTATGATGCTTCTACCTGACACAACAGGCAATGCAGCAGCAGATCACTATCGTAGTTCCGCACTTGTTGCTCTACAAACCATTATTGGTGCTTTCCAATGTATGAAACTACCATACTCGTTTGTAGATATTAATGCGGTGATTTCTGATATGGATGCTCTAACCCATATTCAGCATAAATTACTTATTGAGTACCCCGATGCTAGTGAAACAAAAGCATGGCAAAGCTTAATGAAGAACTATACCAAAGATGGTTTTTTTAACTTTGATAAGTTTACTGAACGGTTATCAGGTCTTGCAGGGCGTTTATCACAATTCGCAGAGGGTACGTTTGGTCAGGTCATGGGAACCTACAACCCTGAAATTGATTTTGAGCAATGTATTCTACAAAACAAGATCATCTATGTGATGCTCCCGACTATGGCTAAAAATGAGCAATCAGTCGCCCTAGCTAAGATTATTATTGCTGATATTCGTACCGCTATTTCGCACTTTCAGGCACTTCCCGCAGATAAACTACCTAACCCGCCGTTTATGATTATCCCTGACGAGGCAGGATCGTATATTGATGAGCATGGTTGGGGGCGGATATTTGAGCAAGCTCGAAGCAGTAGGATTTTCCTCTCTCCATGTTACCAAACATACGCAAACCTTAAGCCTAATGGCTTAGAAACACTGTCAGAAGTGGTTATGGGTAACACCTTGTTCAAAGTGTTCTTTAAGCAATTATCTACCCTTTCAGCACAACAGGCAGCAGATGAGATCGGAACGTATAAGGATACAACTTGGTCTATTGGTACAGGTGAGGGTAAAAGTCGAAGCGGTGATGAAGTCGATACCAACCCGATTCAAAATCAAGGTGACAATCGTGCGTTAAACATCACGCAGCGAGAAGAAGAAGTTTACCATGTGAAACCTGAACAGTTTAAATACATCCCTATTGGTGACTGCATCATGTATTACGGCGGTACTCACTTGTATCACTTACGTGTTCCTTTATCTGAACTCACTCCTGATGCCATGAAAGAATTTGGGCCTGTTCAATTTAATCACTATGCAATGGATGAACTTGAGGGATTAAACCTCATTGAAGTTATCCATAATTCAGTCTAGCGAAAATGGGTGTGAACTATGTTTGATACTGTCGGTATTCAATTGTTCCTAGTAGCTCTAATCGCTGCTTTGCTACTCATTTTAATTATTAAACCATTGAGGGAGTTATTCTTTTGGTTCATTAAAGACATTGTTATCCCTTGTGGTACTTGGCTAATGCGTTATGTGCTTTTATTTGGACTAAAGGCAGTCAAGAACATCTTAATTGGTCATTTGGAAATAGCCAAAAATATGCTTTACCCACGAAGCATTATCTTTGTGAATTTGGACGATCAACGTAAAGACCGTGATAAAGCCATGAACCGTAAGAAAGGGAAATAACTTTCCTTTCTTACAATAAATATCTATTTGATATTCACCGATCCATAGGATCGCAATTAATACTTAAAATGCGTTAGATCGCAAATAGGAATTTCTAATGAAACTTAAATACTTACTTATCGCTGTTCCATTTGTTTTTGTTGGATGTGGTCAAAAACAAGATCGTTCTCAAGAACAAGCTCAAGCCCAAGCACAGGCGCAAGAAATGAACCAAGCTCAAGCCCAAGCACAGGCAGAGCAACCAACTCAAAACCCACAATTACAAGCTTCTCTACAAAATATTAAAAGCGGTTTAATTGAGTTATCAAAACGCCAAGACCCGCAAGTTTCACAAATTTATGCTGAAATTGGGCGTTTACAGCAAAAAGGCGTTGCTAATGCACAAGAACTTGATGCAGTTCAAAATACGATTAATAGCCACCTTGCACAGCTTCCGACTACAAGTGCGGGTGTTGCTCAAGGTGCTGATGGTAATTCATCACAGATCGTTCAAGATATTAACCGTAGCATGGGTAATGCTCCACAAGGCGATCAGCAACCTGCTCCACAAGGTACAACAACTAGCGACCCTCAAATCGAACAATTAATTGTGAATTTAAGCAAACAAAACAGCCCGAAACTTGAAGCTGTATTAACGGCGTATCAAAACGCAAAAGCCGATGGTATCACCCCTCAAGAACGTGCCAACATTCTAAAATTGGCTCAATAACCTCGCCAATATCCAAACAATATGGTGTTATCCATATTGTTTGGGTAAAAATAAGGCAATATGTTTCCATTTGTTTCAATTGATCACAAAACAACCAAATAAATTTAAGCCAATAAAAGACTGTTTTTTAATCATTATTTACTTTTCCCTTGTCATTTCCCTGTATTTATCCGCTAATTTTGTGAATATCTTTCTTTAAATTAAAGCTCAAAGAATAGACTTTATCTGTCTTGTATGTTAGTTCCTATTGATTAAATAGCTTAGTTTTTTTTACTGTATTTGTGCAGAGTTTATTTAGGCTTAATATTTCGCAAATTATCGCTTTATTCATACACTTAGCCAAATACAAAAAAGATGATTTATTTCTATATGTGTGGTATATTTGCTGTATTGAAAATAGAATTACAGTAGGATTTGGTATGGCTGAATTATCAAAAGATGTGCGTGAACAACTTTCTGAATTGGTGAATAAACCAACTCCTGAACAGGAAAATTGTCTTGCACACGCCTTAGATATGCAGCCATTTAAAATGACTGCTTATGCGGGTACAGGAAAAACATCAACACTTACTATTGTGAGTAAGGTTTTAGGCAAAAAAGGGTTAAAAGGTCTTTATATTGCCTTTAATAAATCTATTGCAGTAGAGGCGAGTTCACGTTTCGACCCAAGCGTTAAATGTGTGACATTCAATGCTTTAGCGTTCCGAAGTGTGCCAATTAAAATCAGTACCAAAATTAAAAATCCTCGTAATTACCCAAAACAATTAGCAGAGATATATGGATTATCAACCGAATATTGCAAATACTCTGAAAACCATTTGCAAGAAATTAAAAACCGTTCATTGAAGTCTTATTACAATGTTATTGAGCAAGGCTCTAAGAACCGTGTAACAGGTGCAATGAAGATGCAAATCGTGAATGAGGCTATATTCCGTTATTGCAAATCAGATTCTAAGGAAATAACACTTGACCACTTCCGTTGCCCTGATTGGATGAATCATTCTGATTTTGATTTCTTGTCTGCTAAATTGCTTCCTGTGGCTCAAAACCGTTGGAACGACTTAATCAGCACTGATAACGCATTCAATATTCCACATGATGTTTATGTGAAATATTGGGCCTTAACCGACCCTCAAATTAGTGGTTACGACTACATTATGATGGATGAAGTTCAGGACGCAGATAAGTTAATGAGTGCGATCTTACAGTCGCAAAAAACACCTGTTTTTTATGTCGGGGATAGTCACCAATCCATCTATGGTTTTCGTGGAGCTATTAACACGATTAAGAACCTTGATCTCAAAGATGCTCGTTTAACACAGTCATTCCGCTTTGGTGAACAAATTGCAAATTACGCAAATAGCATCCTATCGTTACTTGGTGAAACTACCCCACTAATCGGGAACCCAAAGGTTGAATCAGGTGTTTACTTGCAACATGGTGATGGAGTTGAAGTTGATGCTATCCTTTGCCGAACCAACAAGGGTGCTTTCAGCGAGTTCATGCTTCAAACCAAGCTTAACCCTGATCGCAAATTTGCAATGGTTGCTGACATTAAGGAAATCCGTAGTTGGCTCGAAGCTGCACAAATGTTGCAAGACAAAAAAACAGTCAATCACCCCGACTTAAGCTTTTTTACAACATGGGATGAGGTACTTGAATATACGCAGTTAAACAAAGCTGATAATGATTTCAACTACATGGTTAGCCTGTTAGATCACTTTGGTAATGATTTTAAGCAGTTGTTCTCTATCCTGAATAACCTAAATGAAAATGAAGATGATGCAGACACGGTTATCTCAACCATCCATAAATCCAAAGGCCGAGAATGGGATCGGGTTTTATTGTCTAGCGACTTTAATCTTGAGCTTATGACTGATAAGTTTGCAGGGATTAATAACCGTGCAGAATCACTAGCATCTTGGAAATCTGAAAATCCAAATGTGTACATTGAAAATTGGGAAATTGTTGATTTTCCTGAATCACTTACACTTTACCCAAGAGAGAATGAAGTTATTGAGGGGCAATTAGAGAAGTACCTCACTCTAAATCCAAAAATGGCTGAACAACGCTTTCGGATTATGGATATTCTAGATGAAGAATTGCGCCTTATTTATGTTGCTGTTACCCGAGCTAAAAAGGCGTTATATGCAAAGAATCTTACTGACTTCTTTGTTTTAATTAAGAAGTTAGAAGAAAACCTAGATTGAAATTTATAGGCAATAAAAAAGGCAACTTTTAGTAAGTTGCCTTTTTTTATGACCAATCGTTACCGAGCAGCACCCGCATAAGGTGAAATAGGTAATGATGATGCTTCAATTGAAGCTCTCATTAATGTCGCATACATTTGAAGCGAGTTTGAAATATCAAATTCCAACGGCGGTTGATTACGATAAGTATTTAACGCATCTTCAAAAGCTTTGATGTTGGCATCGTAGTTTTGCGGTTTTACAGTGGAAATATTTGTACCGTTATATAAACCTTTTGATGCACTCAAAACAGCCTCACCCAATTTAATTGCTTGGGTGCGCTCTGTTACCATCCGTAATTTTTCACTTAAAGTTGCAGCCATATATGGTTGTGCTGCAAGTGGGGCAATATAAGTTGGTATTGAGAAAGGATCGTTCATTGAGAAACGCAGTTCCCCTTCATTTAAAGTTGAGTTAGCAACCATTGATTTACCAATGATGCCATTATTTCTACCATTGCTTATTTGAGCAAGGATACTCTCAATTGGTTGTTCATCAGGCGAATCAATATTGTAAAAAACTTTATTTAGATTTGCACGAATGCCTTTATAGAATGCACTCAACTTTGTCGAAACAAGCTTATTACAGGCGTTTTCATCATCCGTTTGAAAACCGTTGTCTTTTGCACAATAGAAATAACGATCATCGTTTTTATCAGGTGCGATCAAATCATTAAATTTCAATACCGAATCATAAGTTTTGGTTTTTGGCTCACAAGCACCCGCACCACCTTCACATTTATCATCAAGAGGTTGCTCATTCTCATAAACCGTTGTTCCTGTTAGGTTCATAATTAACATACGAGCTTCAAATTTTGTTTGCTCATCTTCTTCCTGACCATCAGGAATTATGGCTTTTTCATTACGGTTAGCTACCATTGCACGATATGCAGGGTTTCCGTAATACGGATTTTTTTTCACCTCTTTATCGGTACGAGTTTCATTCGTCCCATTTTCTTTTCCTGTTAAAGCAGCCCAACCTGTTTTCCATCGTCTTGCAACACCTGTGAAATAATCCTCATCATCACCATTTTCAGTGCCTTTTAACTGTTTAAAGCTTTCAGTTAATGAACCCATCATGTCACCCGATGATGCGATTTGGAAAATCTTTCGAGCAGCTTCACATGAGTTTTTCAAAGCAGCATTCATTTGTTGAAGCTTATTCGACCACACGCTCAACATTGATGATAATGGCTGACTAATGGCGTTAATACCTAATTGGAACAACAAACCCAACGCATTTTGAGCAACAGCACGTAATAAGGCAGTTAGCTCTTTCGCATTAATGAAAGAGAAGCTACCACCAAATAGGTTGATCCCGCCACATCCCGCACTCGCTCTTGGAATATCTAATGATGCAATATTAATTGGCTTGATCGGCACACGCCCTACAAAAGAACCACCACTCACAACACCTCGTTGCTGTGCTGAAAAGTAGCCCGCACCTGTGGTATTGGTGTACATATCACCCATAAAGTCATCAAGAAATCCCGCATTACCTACGCCGACTTGACTACTTAAGCCTACAACAGTTGCTAATAATGCACCAATTCGCATAGAGCGAACTTGTGATGGTATAGCACCCAATTTAAATTCAGTTACGTCTTTCATATATGCTACCTATCATTAATAGCCCATTGTCTGCTGTATCAGATCAACAATTTTGCTTGGGTCTTTATCTAAATCACTCTGTACTTTTTCCATCTTCTTCATTTCATCAGGTGTTAATACCCCTTTCTCATACGGATTCAGAAGTTTTTTCATGTCTTTTGACACAACATTGTATTTGTCAGCGACTAATAAAATTCGATTGGTTAAAGCCCCACTCGACATTAAACCCTGACTAATCACATAAAAGTTGTTAGGTGGAGCCAACATTACAATTGATGGTGTGATCCGAATACGCAAAGTTTTAGCTTGACCACGATCAGGATATACAACCTCATTCGGTGGCATATTTGATAAACGATTTCCATCTGTTGATATATTCATAACCTTGAAGTTATGAGCAATTTTTAAGTCTTGTAAGTATTGATATTGTGCCACACAAAATGAGCATGTTGAATCAAAAATGAACCACAACCCTACATTTTTAGACAGATAATCAAGTACCTTTTTCTCGTTTTCAGCATTCTCTCTTGTGAAAACACGGTTCGCAGCGTTATCAATTGGAACCCGACTATTTTCATCCAATAATGGATCAAGTTGAGTGATTGTTGTCGCAGCGTTTGCAAAGTTTTGAGCCTTATCTAGCACAACTTTTTGTGCATACATATAAGCTTGAGTTTCTTTACTTGGATTACCTTTCTCATCATAAGGACGATCCATTGCAGCTTGAAGCATTTGTGGCATTTTGGCTTTTAGCCATTCTGCTGACATAGGCTTGGCTGTTGGTTCTGTTGCTTGCATGACAATAGGCTGATTAAGCAACCCTGTCTTTTCATCACGAATATCAACTCGTCTAGGTTGATTATCACCAATATTTACAACATTATTTGTTGGTTGTTGCTGCTGCTGTTGCTGTTGCTGTTGCTGTTGCTGTTGTTTGAGAATTATTGCCTCTTGTTGCTTCTTTAAAGCCTCAAGTTTCTTTTTCCGTTCAGCTTCTTGATCTTCATACCAATACCACCCTTCACTACGTCTATCGTAGAAGTTAGGTGATTGTTGTGTGCTAGGTTGGTTTTTTATAGCCTCTTTACGTTGCTCTGAAATATCTGCATTTGTTGCAGTATTCAAAGCAAGCAAAGATAACAAGCATAACGTGGTCTTTTTAAACTTCATCATTCAACCACCTACCTTAGAATAAAATTGGCGTAGCCAAATTAATCTTAACATTCTGTTTTATTGGTAAATAACCCCAATAGCGACTGTCATAAGATCGCTCATAACTACCCATAACGAACAAGGCGTTTTGAGGAATGATGTAATCCTGTTGAATCTCGGCTTCGGTCTTGTGTAATTTCACCAATGCCTCTGCATGGATTTGTCCATACTTTTTTCCATTCACAAGCACATCCATACCAACAACCTGAACGTGATCACCTTGTTTTCCAATCACCTTTTTAATGATTGATACATTGCGACTAATGTGTGGTTCCATCTTGTCTGTATGGAACATGATGTATTGGCCACGCTGTAGCTGATCGTAAGAGATATAATTTTTCTTAACCGAGAAGAAGATATGCTCATTTGAGGAAATATTACTTAAATCAACACCTAAGCTATATTTATTCGAGAAAGCAACAAAGTAGTATTTAAAGAAAACGATAAAGCCAAAGAATATCGCTATCGTCCATAAAACTGCTAATTGCTTACCTTTGGTTGCTTTAGCAATTTCACCAAAAAAGTTGGTGAAATTTTTAAAGATCATCCCGAGATAAAGAGAAAATTTAGATTTTTTAATATCCATATACCCCCCAATTACTCAACATCAATCGACTGACCATTTGGATTAGTCATTACATCTGATTGTTGTAATTGTTGTTCAGCAGCTTGATTGGCTTTAAATAAAGAATCGGTTTGAGCTTGTTGTGCAACTTGTCCAATATTTGCATTTGAGAAATTCCGCAATGCGTCATATTTCTGAACACTGTTGTAATTAATATCAAACTCATTAGGGCTTACAGGCGGGATACCCATTTCTTTAAGAATATCTAAAGTCACATCTTGATCGTCATTTACAGCATAAATTGCTGATCTATCCATCACGACATAACCTCTATCTGTATAACCCTCAATCACACGGCGCAAATTATCACGATACTTGTTGGCGTATTCTTGGGATTGTTCAGCAGAAAGTTTTTTATGCACCGCATCCACAGTCGCAGAAGTGGCAAGTTTATCCATATTGATTACGATTACTTTTGATCCACTTGAAAACGATGGAAGTTTTAAATAACCGAGATAATTTAGAACACCAAGTACCGCAGCCAAAATAAACACACCAAAGCCTATCGTCCAATAACGATTTTCCTTTTCCTTTTTACTGTAGTATTCGTGCAACTGATCTTTAATATTCAGGTTTGAACTAATCTTTGAAACAAGCACTTTGTACGATAAGTTAGTCTTGTTTTTCTTTAAGTAATCAACAAAATCCAAAAGGCTGATATTTGTTTTTTTAGCGTCATTGAGTTCCTGTACACTAAAATTAACAACTGTTTCCTCGCCCTCACTTAGCGTTTCAGGGCTTACAACACCTTGTATGATTTGCAAGAATTTAGTCTTGTCATACTTGCCATCAACATACGCATCTTCAAAAATCTTATCGTTAATATTCATCACTTGTTACCTAAATCAATTCAAAAAGAGCGAGGCTTCTTTAATCCACCTCACCCGACTTAATTAGCGGATTGAAACGTCCTCAAAGTCAAAATCGTCATCTTCTTGGACTACCCTACCTTTTGCGGATCGGGCTTCTTTCTCTCGTTTCTGAATATCGGCAATAATGTCGCTAATCACTTCGCCATTTGATAAGCGTTTAAGTACAGGTTTGAAGTATTCACCTGTTGATGAGAATAGAATGCGCTCATAATCGTTCAGAATTAAGCGAACAACTGATGTTGTTCCATCATCATTAGAGAAAATTAATGCTTCTGAATATTGTCCTTTAGCAAGCTTCAACGACTTGAATAGGTCAATCGTGTAAGGATCAGTATTGGTTAGATAACCCTCTTTAACGAGTGAATCAATCTCATTGGCATGATATGGCAAATAGATTGTGTAGTTCGCATTGACAAGAATCTTACCAATACTTTTTGACTTAGCCACACTCTGAATATTTTGAGTAACAAGCCAAACACCCGCAGAGTATTTACGCAAACGAGCATAGAAGTCGGCAATATATTCGGCAACTACAGCCACGTTTAGATAACTTGTCACTTCCTCAAAGAACACGAATTTACGAGGGAATGTTTCATTGAAGTACATATCTGCTTGGATACGAGATAACAAAAGCATCATTACAACTGTTTTAAGCTGTTCATTTTGCTTCAAGCCCTCTAATTCCAATACGATTAGCTGTGCATTCAAATCAAGGTTGTTATCACCATTGAAATAACGAGCATGTTGACCACGTTCTGTATAGTCATGCAACTGACGACCCATACGAGAAATTTCAGGTTCAGGTTGTTTATTTAAGAACTCGGCAACATCGGTAATCGTTGTCTTTTGAGCAGCCACACTAAACGATGATGTAATCGCACGTTTAATTGATGAAATTTCAAAGTCATTCAGAGGTGTACTTGGTGATGCCATTTGCATGACAATTTTAGTCAACCAATCCAAGTCCTCATTAATATCAACGACTAGGGTGAATGGGTTTAAGCAGACTTGGCTTGATTCTGAAAACTCAATATAAGTACCGCCTAGAGCAGCACAAAGTTTTTCATAAGAACGACCTTCATCAAGCAATCGGATCATTGCACCCGATTCATATTCTTGCTGAATAAAGTTGTTCGTAAATACGGATTTACCACCACCCGTACCACCAAACACCATGCCATTATGGTTTTGACCGTGCATAGGATCAAAACCAAAGTAGTTTCCTCTACGTGTGTAGTAGATTTGGCTGAAACCTGATTTTAGGTTTTGGAAATCACTAAACACAGGGGCGAATGTTGATGCATGTGCCGTTGTCATTGTTTGAATACGTGAAGTATTCCGTAATGATTCAATGCTTGGATAAAGCGGTAACGTATTCCAAAACAACGGAAATACGATTTTAGTATCGAGTGTTAAATTTAGGTTTTGTAGCTTGTAATAGTTATGCAAGGTAGCTGCTACACGTGAAAGTTTAGCTTTATCCTTGTGCATCAACACGACATTGAAATACAACTTACATGGGATTTGCCCTTGTTTTGTATTGTTGAACATCACCTCAAGACCATCTAGACGATCACGAAGTTTTGGACTCATTTTACGTGCGAATGCTGTAGCTGTATCTTGCGTTTGAAGATAGTTTAACTCGATTGAGTTGTTTTCAGCTTGTGTATCAGGAATGATGATGGTGCAGTTAATCACATAAGGACAGCCCACTTGCATGTGCGATCCCATTGCATCCCCGACTAAAGCATCCATAAGCGCAATCGTGTTGTACTTAGGCAATGCCTTAACAGACAGAACGCCAAAATAAGTATCATCAACTTGAACGAATTGTTGATCCGAGTTGTTGATAGTCGTAGTTTTTTGGAAAATCTGTTCTGATGTTTTTTGAAGATCATCATACGTGTAATCGTAAGATGAGTATGGGTAAATGATAGAGCGAACTTGAGCTACATATTCCTCTTTACTTAATTGTCGAATGTCATAGAAAATCGAGTTTTTAAGTGCATCAAAAACAGTGAAAACCGTTTCCTTCGCTCGTTCTAGATCGTATTCACTTAACTTTAAGTCGGCAGGGACTTTGACACTGATTAATAATCGGTTGTCTTTTAAAGTAACCTCATTAGCCAATGGCGCATATTTGGTTGAGCGTTTAAATGATTTAACTCGCTCTGTTAATGTACCCAACAAGCCTTCTTTTTGTTTTTCACTAATATTGCCATTGTCTAGAATGGCCTGTCTTTTGATTTTGAAATAGTTATCAAGAGGCTCAAATACGTGATTGGTTGCGATATGCGTCAATTGAACAATTGAATTGGGTGGCAACTGTGACGATAGCGCACCAACAAGCAGTCTAAAACGCTGATCATCCATACCGTTAAGGGTTTCTGCTGTAAAACACGCACCAATATACGATTGCTTATTATTGTTTTGGCAATAAAAAAAGTTATCTTCCGTAGGGCTTTCCACAGGCGTTAAACCCGAAACACGCTCCCTTTTCATCATTTTTGAAATACGTTTTGATGCTAGTTCAGCCATAAATGTTCTCTGACATTCAAAAATATTAAATTAATGTTATTATATTAAATATATGGCAAATATCCACATAAAAAAGAAAATTATTTTTATAATATTATATATATTCTATTAATAATTTATTTTAGTTTATAAAAACATTACTTATCTTTTTGACTTCTTTTAATTAATATTTAAAATTATTAAGATTTTATTATTAATCATATTTTTCATATACTTACAGAAATTTCAAAAATTCACACCACGCAAGACCACCAAAAACCACCAACAGCACCCACATAAACTTTTCTATTGGTTTAGTTACAAGCCTTTCCACAAACTTAATCCCCAACCATATATGCCCCAATACTTTTCTATAGACGAAAAAAAACCGCTTAAAGCGGTTTTCCTTCCGATAAAACTATCTAATTAGATAGTTGCACCGAAGAATGCCATTAGAACTTTAGGGCCATATAAAGCAACAAGAGCAATACCAACAGAAAGAATAGCACCAACTAAAGACTTAGCAACGAATGCAGAGTAAAGAGTTAATAATAAGCCAAGCATTGCAGCAAGCAAACCACCTGTACCATTCATAAATGTTAATAACCAATTCACAGGCGCACCAAGTACAGTACCCGCAGTAGCAACGTCACCCGCTTCACCTGTAGTTGCATTCAAGTCAGTACCTAATGATGATTCCTCAATCGCTAAAGCATTGTTCATCATAGCGAACAAAGTTACAACGAATAGAGAAAGACATACATAAGACGCAAAACGGAACGCTTTGGTTTTTGTAACTGCATCAAGATTGAATTTTGACATCACTAATTGCATGGTTTGATCCTTTTTAAAGTTTACATTTTTTTCGTAGCTACATTTCGTAGCTACATTTCGTATGTAACTACTTTGTACGCATGTTTGATTTTACCTACTTTTTTATTAATTTCTAGTCTTTCAACAGGTTTTTTTTAAAAAATATTATTTTTTTGTTTCGCCATTTATTATTTATATTTTTATTTATATTTATCTAATAATTTATTTTACATTTGTAAATAAAAAACAAAAGTTATCAGCACACGCTTTGATCAATAAAATTAAAAACCCATAAAAAAAGCTAACTTACGTTAGCTTTTTTGCTTTTCAGATGCAAAACTATTAAAAGTTTGCATCCTGATTATCTTCTTGACCCTGACCAACTAATTCATTTTGTTTCTGTAATGATGGTGAAATTGGTTTAGGTTGTTGCGGTTTTGGATTATTAGCATCATTAATACTTTGTGTAATGTTTGCTACCTCTTTATCACTCGCATTTCGTGCATCTTCACCCGCTTTTGATGCAGTCATAGATTCACTTGCCGACTTAAAATCAGCTTGGTTTGGTGCAGTTATTGGTGTATTACGCATTACCGATTCACCAAAGTTCCAACGGCGAGGCGTAATCTCTGTAAACATATATGAACCCCAATTCAAGGTTTCATTTTCATCTTTCCACGGAGCTACCCAAATACGCAGTACACGTGGTTGCTCTAGAACAGGCATCGGGTTTGAATTTGCTTGGAATTGTGGTTTAGCAAAAATATTCATCATTTCTGCTTCATTACCATTGCTCACACCTTTTACTTCTGTAGTTTGAGCTTTTCTAAACATACCCTGTTTCTGTTGGGTTTCATGGCCATGACCCGCATGATCAGTACCATCTAGAGTGTTTTGATAAACACCCAATTGGTCGCCATTGGTCATGTCATAAATTTGAGTAGGTGTTTTACATACCACACCATCAGGCAGACCTGAACAACCATACTTTTCGTTGTAGCCATTCATTGTACAGCCTGTTGCAAACACCGATGCAAGAGCGATTGCTAGATAAGTTTTCATTTTCATTCTTTAATCCCCTTCATCGGGTTTGTTAAAATCACCGTAACATTACGACCCGCATCAATTTCTACAACTGACACCATTTGTTCAGCCATATCCATATAGAAGTTTGCAACACGATCCAAAGCATTACCAACACCACTAGCAGCAGCAATTGCACCCGCATCACCGATGTTTGGAGCTTGGTATTGAGTTTGACTACCACCTGAAATGTTTAACGATGGAACACTTGATGGTGCAAATTGCTTACCTAGACCCGCAAGAGTACCCGCAAAGATAGAACGAGCAATCGCAGCACCTTGTTTAGTCACTACACGACCACGCATACCACCTTTACCATCTTCACCAACCACGTAAGCGGAAATTGTTGTATCAATAGAAGTACCATCTTTAAAGATACAAGAGATTTTTTCACCACGCATATCGGCACGTTCTGTTGCCAAGTTACCCACCCCTGATACAAGGACGAAACACTCTTTAACCATTTGTGCATAACGGTTTGGCAATACAGCATTTGCTTTCACACGAACCAAAGCGGGTACAGCAGCAGATGATCCACGACCACTTGTAGGTGCATCCATACCGTTAAGCAAAACACCTTGAAGCATACTTCCTGTTGGTAAACCTTTTTTCAAAATGATTTGCGCTTGAACCGCAGGATTTTGTGCTTTTGGTTGTCCCGCAGGGCGATAACCATTACTTTGAAAATTAGCCGACTTCTTATCACTTCTAATCACTTGGAACGGATCAGCTTGTGGAGCAGTTTCTCTTGGCGCAATCACTTCGTCAGGCGTAGCAGTTTGCGGTGGCATTTGAGGCTGTTCATAAGGGTTTGGTGCGGGTTGTTGCTGATTACCTGTATTCGCTACATTTTGATCAAGACCTTGCAATGGTGGTAAATTCACACCGCCATTTGATGAATCATCACGACCTAAACGCATTGATTTAACTTCATCCGTAACAGATGCAAGTTGTTTAGATAAATCAGAAATTTGTTGGCCAACAGCCTCATTCCCTGTTTTATAGTCACTCGCAATTTGCTGTTGATTTTGGAACAACGCTTCTTGTTGCTTACGCTGTCTTTCGATCTCGTTTTGGTTTAAACCACGTAGATCACCAATCCCGACTTCACCTGTTTTTGGTGCAACCATAGAAGTTTTTTCTACTGTAGAAACACTTGGATCAGCTTGGCGTTTTTCAGTTGCTTCCGCTTTTTTCTTATCGCCTAAGTATTTGGCAAAGAACAACATAAGCAAAACAACCACAACACCGATAATGATTCTTCGTTTGGTCGGATCAATGGCTAACCATTTTTGTTTCATTTCACCCATTTGGGCTTTGGTTTTATCTTTAATACTCATTGTTCCACCCCATTAATCATAAACCGATTCATCACCATTACCTGTATCGGCAATAATGATGACTTCTGTGCTTTTACTTGGAGCTAACTTAATATCGCCATTAAACGAAACCGCACGTACTCCTTTATGCCAAAAAGATGGTTCAGACAGTTCCACATAGTTACTTGATACGTTTTGAGCAACATATACAAAGACATTATTTTCAACACCTGAATAAATAGTCTTTGGACGCAACACTACAGCACCAATACGAACAATCGCTTTACCTGACACATTTGAACGAGAGTAACCATCAGGTAGTTTCCCTTGTGCAACAGCAGCCATTGTTGAACGAAGTACGTCTGTATAATCCGTAGGGATTTTTCCATTAGGATTTGACAGGCGATCTTTTAACGAGCTTTCAAGTGTTAATGTAATGTTTTGAGTAGCAATCGCTTTTGGAACAAGCGTAAGTGATGCAACAGGACTGTTATTCGCTAAATTGTCATCTTCACGAACAAAAATACCAATTGGTTGATCACTTTCCATGATCAAGTAAACATCTTGACCAACGACTTTGTATCGTGCGCCACCATTAACTAGAACGATTGGATTTCTAAACGGCGTATTGATACGGTTAATGTTGCCTTGCGAAACAGGAACAACGTGTGTGTCATCATTATCAATAACAACAGTTTGTTGCTTAAGCGTAGCAGCATCTAAAGTAATAGGTGCGGGAGTTACATACGATGGGCGTGTTAATGTCGTATTTGGCTCTTGGGAAATCGCAGTACGTTGATTCCCACCAACATTCATACCTGTTGGTAATTGTGGTGTTGGTGGTGTTGCGTTTTGTGGTAATGCAATATACCCATTCGCACCTTTTTGTGGTGGTGGAATATCATTGGCATTACGGAAAATTGCCTGATCCGCACTTACTTGTGTACTCACACCCACAGTACCGACAACAGACGCAGATAAGGGGATGCTTAGTAATAAACGCTTGACGATGCTTGTTTTAATGTTCATTAATCAATCCTCTTAGTTACTAGATTGTTGTTGTTGTGGTTGTTTTTGCATTTGCTGTTGAGCTTGTTCAGCACGGATATAAGCAAGTGTGCGTGGTTTATTACCATCATAAGAATTGAAGTGGACAACCATTGGCTTCCCTGCATTCATCTTAATAATGTATTCATAAACAACAGGCTGTTCTAAGACACGTGAACCCACCATTGAAGATTGCAACATCCCTTGAGCAAAGATTTTTCCTGTTTGTTTTTCATAAAACATATTCTTTAGAACAAACCATGAAGTGAAGTTTTCTTTTGGAAGTTTGTTTGCTAAAGCAACAAGAGATTCATCCATTTGTCGTTGTAAAGCGGGTGACAAAAATTGGTTGATCGTTTTGCGAGTATTTTCAATATTTTTTGGTGTAGTTTGACCAATAATATTAGAGAAAACAGCAGCCATTGCCTGATAGTATTCAACATTGGCACTGTCTTTTTGGATTTGGTATTCCTGATCAATGATCGGTGGCGCAATAATGATGCGCTCACTTTTTGTTGAGATCGTAATTGCTTGAACAAGTACAACTATCGACAAAACAAACGTGGAAAACAACGCACCAATTGCTACTTTGTGGGTAGTATTCCAATCTCTATTAAACAAAGAATATTTCATTCTTTATACTCCATGATTGATCCATTTCTGAAATATTTGTTGAGAGGAACGATACCCCACCGATAAGGATAGTGTATGTAAAACCCATCCATTGATTTTTTCTTAAATTGCACATAAAACTTGTAGAACACGAATAGCAATCCGATCATCACGAAGAAGTTTGTGTGCGTGAACAAACAGGCAAAAATAATCACAACGATAAAGCCAAATTCATCCATTTCCATAAACAGTAGGAATGGTGGGCCATCTATGTTGTCAGGAATTTGCAAAGGGGTTAGTGACATAGCTTACTCCACAACATTAATGGTAATAACAGCCCTACGGTTTTTCGCACGACCCGCTTTTGTCTTATTGCTTGCAATCGGTTCTAACTCACCTTTACTTGCACTAAGAATGCGCTCCGCACCAATACCTTGTTTAACCAACCAACGCTTAACAGCATCGGCACGTTTTTGACCTAAGCGTTGGTTGTATTTTTGAGTGCCGATAGAATCTGTGTGACCAACAATATCAACTTGAATGTCAGGGTTATCCAAAAGACGTTGAGCAATTGCTTTTAGCTTGCTTAAGTCGCCTTTCAAGATCGCCTTATCAAAGTCAAAATGTTTTTCATCAATAATGGTTTGTTCTGTGACTTGTGTTGGGGCAACACGAATCCAAATCACATCATCCTCTTGCTTTAAACCGCTTGAGATTTCATCACAGCCATTGCATACAACGGTCTGCTCTTGCGGTGGAATAATCACAACAGGACTTTCCGCAAAAACTTTCAATTGATTAAAAGTTGGTTGAGGAATTGTTTGAACAATAAGTTCAGGCGTTTCAACCTGTTTGGTTGCACAACCTGTAACAGCTAAGGACGCTGTAACCATTGCACCTAAAAGCAATTTCATTTTCATTGGAGTGCAGCCTTATTTTCACTTATATATTTGGATGTAATCGCATTAGCAAAATCCACGAATGAAGTTCTGCTATCCGCAATTGGTTCAGGGTTGATTGTGTAAATCCCACCAACGGTTAAAGTTGGTGTGTATCTAATGTTGTATTTCGCACCAAGAATGGCAGCGTTTTTTACAAGGTTTTTGGTTTTGGTTGTACTCCAAGCATCCATATAACTTTTGGCGTTATATCCCGCAGCTTTCGCAGCAATTAAGAAAGTTTTTTGGCTTGATGGATCAAAGTTCTTATTCTTAATTAAGTAGTAGGCATTTTTCTGAAATGCATTAATCTTCGATTTATCTACCGACCATGCAGCGTAATAAGCGAATGCCCCGACTAAACTATTTGGCTCTTGGGTTAAAACAGGAACTCGTACATAGTGAAAGTTCTTTGGTAACGTACTTCCCCAAATAGACATTTCCTCGTCATACTTTTCACCAAAATCACAGGTGTAGGTAAAAAAGTAGCGAACCACGTTGTACTCATTCCCAACATTCACACGACCAAAAACTTCAACAGATTGTTTTTCTTTGGTGCTTGGGTTTACAGCATCTATACGCCCTGTTTGCATCAAATCATCGGCATGAACTAATGTCGAAGCTGTAGCAATAGCTAATAATGTCGGGATAATTTTTTTAAGCATCAGGAACATCCCCACATTCACGGATTTGTTCAAGCGAACAAAAGTGCATTTCCACCAACGTGTCACTTAACGATCTACGTTGAATCAATGGGGTGCTTCTTAATAGTTCCTGAACATACTCAAGTTGATATGGTGTGATATAGCCAAGTGCAATTAAGCATTCGCTTAAAACCATACCTTCCATACTTGCACTAGATTTAGAACTAGAAAGCGACATTGCTTCCTCTAGTGAGGTTTTACCTTCCTCTGCTAAACGAACAACACAGGCATCTAAGGTTTCATACTGTTTTTGTTGCTCTGCAAGATCATAAATGCCCTTAACATTGCCAAGTGACAATTGCTCACGAATTTCATCATTCATTACAAGGTATTCAATTACAGGAATACGCCCCTCGTAATATTCGTTAGAGAAGCCACGACCAAAAAATGAGTTTGCCTTATCAGGGAAGCCACTCTTACGAAGCCACTCTTTTTGTTCAGGGGTAGCTTCCTCAACATTACGAACATCTTTACACTTACGAACCAAACGCTGTGCGCTCACCGCAATTAGTGTTTCATTGATGTGACTTGCATCAACACCCAATTCCATTAAACGAGATAAAGCACCTACAGATGAGTTAGTGTGCAAGGTACTTAAAACCAAGTGACCTGTTTGTGCTGCTTCAATCGCAGTCTTAGCAGTTTCAGAATCTCGAATCTCACCGACTAGAATAATGTCGGGGTCTTGTCGTAAGGCAGCACGTAAAGCTTGGTTAAATGAAATATTGTTTGAAACACTCACATGCTGAACATTACGAACTGTATATTCAGGTGGGTTCTCAATCGTGATAATTTTTTTGTCGATTCCATTAAGCTCATTTAAGAAGCTATATAAGGTAGAGGTCTTACCTGAACCTGTTGGGCCTGTAATTAGAATCAAACCATGAGCCGATTGGATATTCTCTAAGATCGCCGATCTAACAGATGGGGACATATCAATCGTATCAATACTACGCCCCGAGTTTGACTGATCCAATAAACGAATAACAATCGAATAACCGTGAGTTGTAGGAATACTACTAATACGCAAATCTAAACGGTGGTCGTAACGCAACCATCCATTTGCATCTACCGCATGACCTTTTGCAAAAGATTCCTCAATCATTGCTCTCGCATAAATCTTTTCACGAATCGCACTCATTTGAAGATCAGTCAAAATATTTCCGTATAGGTGTAAAGAATTGTCTTTACGGATTCGACAGATGTTGCCTTGTTCCAATGATTCAAAATGAACATCGGACACCTTTTCTTGCATGGCAACCTTGAACAGTTCATTTAGGAAATTTACGGCAAAGCCTTCAAATTTGTCTGTCTTTTCTTTTGATTGAATAAAACGTGGTGGCAAGCGACCATACGATCCCTCTATCTCAACCACATCAACATTATCTCGTTGGTTGTAAAACAGAGCATTATTTGAATGGGTTTTATCATTTAAATCTTGTGACATAATCAAACTCACCCTTAATAATTATTTGTGTTTTCGGCTTTTTTGCGGTTTTCAGAATCTTTTTCCTCAAAGTAACTTCCATCACCAAGAATCTGATCTTTGTACGCATCCCAATCGCAAACTACAGGTGGTACTCGGTCTGAATAAAATTGGATTCTAAAAAACAAGGCAGCACGTAATCTTGATCTCGCACTAAAGCGATCAATCGCATTTAGTGTTTCAGCATCACCCCACGGTTTTACGATTACCTTAGTAACGTCAGTACCAAGACGAATAGGCAGGGTTGCACGATCAATACGCTCACAAGGACTGCTCGTAATAAGCACGTAGCAGAAATAAACAATTAAGGTTAAGCAAACGACAGCAGCGATTAGCATTCTAATAATAATCATAGTTGCCCCGCATGTAGCCTATCGAGATTTGCACTAACCTTTCTGATATAGATAAGTTGCTTCCATCGGGTAACTGCATTATATGCGCCAACGGCATCACTCCAATTTTTGTACTGAACATAGTTATGAGCAAGAATCCATGATGCAACCTCTATATTTGTGCAAGGCTCATAGAGTTCCGACATTGAAATATTGAACTGTCGCTTTAAACGAGGTATCCAATATTGATTGATTTGCATTAATCCGTGATCCGTACCTTTTCCCAAACTTCCACTAATGCTTGGTCTAAAAGAACTCTCTGTTTGAGCAATCGCTAAAAGCAAATCAACAGGTACGCCGTATTTTCGAGAAGATTGATAAAAACATCCCATATATGCAGGGGGTGTTTTCATTCTGAATTGGTTGTTTGGTGTGTATGCCACTCGTTGTAATGCTGTGTTTGCTTGTCCATTTGGAACAACATAATTAGCATTTTGAACTACAGGCATTTGCTGACCAACCACAGGTGCGGTGCTAACCACATCTTGAGTAGATGTATTAGTAGCATTATCAGAATTACTTGCGCTTTCCACTTCTACAGGCTTTGGCTGCTCCTTACGGATAACAGTAATTTCAGCGTGAGAAACAGACGCACACATTGCAGATGCAACCGCAACATAGCCTAACTGTCTAACAAACTTTTTCACATCAAACCCAATTAGAATAAATATTAACGAAACTTATTACTAAGTATAATCTGAATTTATTTAATTTTGAATATTATTTTAAAATGATTTTATAACTTTATAATAAATATTATTAGAAACTTTGATTAACTTTTATAAAAACCTTTCCATAAATGATTTTTTATTTTTTTACAACATTAAAAAAAAGATAAGGCCACCTACAAAAGTAGTGTGGCCTTGAGAAACTTTACGAGTTTCCAACGTGTGCGATTCAGGCACAAACCGATAAGGACATAGTTTCTGTTCAGTACCCTTACCCTGAACCTGTGGTTATCAACTCACAGACAATTTCCTCATTAGAGGCAAGCGACTATTGGTAAGCTCAGGACTTGACTAGGCTAGTCAAAACTTCGGTGCTTAAACCCAATATAGGCATGAATCGTATTTTTGTTCCACGATCAGGACTTCGTGATTGTAAGGACGCTAGGATTTAAAATCCATCGGTGCAGAACTTACCACAGGGGCAAATTTAAAAACTAATTTAAATAAGCAAATCCTAACTGTTTATCGGCGCAAACCGAAGCGTGGTCATCGCTATTTTTCTTACGAAATAATCACTAACCTGAATATATATTGTGCCACCAATAATATACCCAATATCCGTTAGCTTTCTTCTCTTTGCCAATGAGTTTGCATTGTTTCATAAATGCCGAGTATTTCAATCCTCACTCACTATGATTTAGTGTGATCTTTTGATAATCACGCATTGCCTTTCGTTCAATATTCGCTTACGTTTTTATTCGCTCGAAAATACCTAATTCACATAATCAGAAATAAATCCAACTACATAAAACCTAATCAGCAATTCTCCCCCTCTCATTAATCTAAACTTATTCCCCATTCAAGACAGGTTTTCATTCAGAACATCTATATCCTAGAGCCACTAGGTATAATCATTGATGTGAGAGGTTCCCACGTTAGCATTAACGATCTTCGTCATTATAAGTCCCGACTTAATATTCAATCGAAATTGAAACTAAACAAGAAATATAATCGACAGTCAGTACGCCTATCCAATCCACCATATATTAACACTTCCCGATTTTTACGATAAAAGTTCCGAAAACTCGTATTATTGGTCAATATATAATTTCATTTTGGGTAAAGCACTTGACTTACACAAAGCAACATCTCGATAAATCAAATCAGTATTATATGCGTAAACCGCAAATAACCATTTATAAGATTATCTTCTACGTGTCACCTTTACAGGCTTGAGCTATCCATTGATCTTAAAAGCCAACTGAAAACGTCATCTCGACAAGTCATTTCAGCCAACCTCGAAGTACCGAACAATCGAAGCTTCCTCTCATGTCCCTAGTATGTCGCCATACTCTCAAAAGCCCACCTGTGTGCCATGCATACCGCCCTTCGTAGAAATTGAAGCGGTAAACAGAGGTTATTAACGCATCTAGCAATCCGTGCAGATACTCACCTTCTTCGTTAAGCAGGGTTAGTTATGTCACCATAACGCCCGTTTCCGTGTCGCCCAACTTATCAAAAACACACCAATCAAGTTCACATTTCATAGCTCACTCATTTAGTGGATTTTTTGGATTAGGTCAAAAGAGAGAATCTCACTCTCTAGTGCCTTTCGCAGCCGCACCAACTAGGTTTCCCACGTATGCAGCTTCGCATGATTGAATGCAAAGTATGGCTGTACTTACACACAAAAAATCACTACTAAATCATTAAGACCGAAACAGTTGCTACCTCATTGGCAATCCGTAGCAACGCCTTCTCGAATCTTGGATGGCATCGTAAAAATACCCCACCTGATACTGAAAAACAAGCCGACCAACCGCCTGACAGGAACTTTTATTTACTGAAACCGCCTGAAAAAGCAAAAAAACCTTAAAATAACTGAAAAAAACCTGTATAACGTATGTAAACCGATGGGGTACTTTTATTCAAACCGCCAAAATAGGGGTAAAAACAAAACATGATTAAATATTGCACAAAGCTTGGAAGCCTGCTGAATGAGCTAATTCGTGCCGTTGCGAATGGCGGTGCGAACTATTGGATGCAGTCATCTATCCCTCTTGCTAATGTAAATACTGTCTTTCCTAAACTCATAGCGAAATACAACCTGAACGATTCAGACCACCCTAGAAAGTTAGACCTAGAGAAAGGAAAACCTGTTTGGACAATGATCGTTTACAGTGATCCGTATGAACTTGGATACGTGAAGTTTTGGTTACTCACGACAGGATATAAAAACGCTCGTAGAACGTCTGATAAAGAAATACCTTTGATCCCACAGTTAAATAAAGACCTGTGTAAAAGGGAAAAACTCAAACCGATTCACACCGCAAACCCAAACGACCTGCTAAGAGTGAAAGAGTACGTTTTGGGGCAATATGTGCATTACACAGACCTTCGGGAAACATTTGCTAGAACCCACCTGTATCCTGAAAAATTCGGACTTACCCTCACCTCTGAAAAGTTAGACCACCTGAACAGTGAAGCGGGTAGCTCTCTGTCAATTCAGTCAATAGGTCGTGGGGAAAAGGAATCCCTAGTGCTTGATGGAAAACCTACCAACAAGCTAAAAGAATCCTTTGAAAATAAGCGAAAGGAATTTGGTTTTATATTCCTACAGGAAGATTATGAAAATAAAAAATATACTCCTGAACAAGTTAAATCATTATTAAAATCTACCTTTGGGATAATCCTACCTGATGGAACAGACTTTAATGATGCTCTTAAGCTACTTACGCTCAAATACCGTACCGCAGAAGAAAGACACCAATACATTTTCCGTTGTAATTCCAATAAGATAGTGCGTTTTACTTGGTATCTATCAGAAGATTACATTGAGAAAGCGTATTACACGCTAGATAGTGCAGTTAAGGTATCGGTACGCAATCCTGAAAAGATTGAGCAAGCATTTAAGCGTTTATATGCTAAGGCTAACTTTCATGGAGTGCGTCATCAAATTGGAGTAATTTCAGCAAAAACAAGGGCTAAGATACATAAGCTCACACCAATTCTTTACAAACGCATGGTGTTCCCTACTACCTTGCATTATACCCGCTTCTCTAAAAACGATATTAGTAACTTCCAAGAGTTTATCGTTGATACTGTTATTGTCTATATTGAGGATAATAAACGTAGCGTCCAAGCGGAAGAAAGAAATAAGCGGTTAAAATCTTTGAGAACAGGTATTCGTAATAAATACCCACAACTCAAAAATGCCACTCCCGCACAAATTGAAAAAATCATTAATGATTCAGGTCATAAACTTGATCCATTCAATGTTGAAGTTACGGAATTGGAAATATACGATTTCTTAGCAAAACATAATCAAATGAACCCAAATTTATTCTCAAATCAATTCTAAAATCTAATTTAGAATAAAATTTGAACAGCACTTTTTTTTAACTTTCCCTTTGAGAGAATTTTCTCGGGGAAAGTTTTTTGCATTTTGGCACTCTAGATCACTAGCAGTATAGGTTAGAACTTTCCCATCTTTTTAAAAAAAGTTTCCCTTCTTTCTGTGTTTTTTTTAATCACTTTCCCATCTTTTTAATTTTGTCTAAAAAAAGCGTTGTAAAGATATGAAAGTATTGCTGTTTTTGGCGTTTTTGAGATGGGAAACTTTTTGCCCCTTCGCCGTTGATTATAGTTATCCATAAAATTAATGATAGATCACTATTATTCGTGGCATAAACTTTTTTTCTCTATTTAATTTTTGGGTGATATTCATTGGGTGTTGTATTCCTATATACAGGGAAATGACACTTTCAATGATTTTATAAAAACAAAATATCTCATAATCCATTGTTTTATATTCATATCATTTGGCTATTATAGTTTTTACGATTAAATGTCGTTTTTAATCACAAAAACTTATTGTTGGTTTAATATCGCTATATATCGCTTCTTTATCCCATATACAGCCATAACTACAAAGATTGAACTCGCATGATCTGCTGTCTAATGGAATTTCAACGGCGTGATTCCCCGACTAAAACTATCGTGATAGATCGTATTTTTGTATATGTTCCACGCTTAGGAAATTGAAAAACAGAGAATGCTTTTATGCTCTTTTGGGTGATGTTGCAGCTAGAATTTTGGCTTCGAGATTTCAAAAAGTCGTGATCGTTTTACTTGGTAGAATGACACATGGATCATCAAAAATAGATTCCTATCTGAAAGCATTGGTTGCCTACCTCTAGGACATTGGTTCCTGATCTTGGGCCATAGATTGTTTACCACCTATAAAGCAAAACTTACCAATCACTCTTTTAATGTTTACCAATACGATTATTTTTTTACCATTTTTAGGTTTTATCTTTACCAAGATCACGGAATGGGCTTACCACACAGATCGGCTTCCCCTCACCCACCCAAGTACGGCGGTTCGCTTACAGTAGATTTTGGATTAGTTCTTGGTTTTTTTTAATTAGAGATTAGCTAATGTTTCATTAATTAATACCCTTATATATATAAATCATTTCTTAAATGGTATTATTTTTTATACCCCTAAAATAATTATGTTTTCATAATTGAAAAACGGAAATCACGAAATGTTTACGACTGTATGTACCACCCTGTTTGTTTTATCTATTGCGTATTTTACCTTTAGGCGTGGCTATCGTATTGCTTCGGGGATCATTGTACTTATCGCCGTTATTTCATTTGCAATACTCTATCGTGGGGAACAGCAGTACCTCGATGTAGCAGATAAACAGATTGGGGAACGCAGAACAGCAATCCTTGAAATGTCGGTCTATACCTTAGACGCTAATCCAAACAAAGAGCAGCTTTCAAAAGCCATTAAGGTTTATTCAGAAGATGATGGTGTATTCAGTAACCGTGACTATGACAAAGTTAAGAAGTTCCTACTTCCTAATATCGTAAAAGAAGTGAATAGCCACTTTAAGAATGCAGATCAAGAAGAAGCTGCTTTGGATGATATTACAGGGTATAAAGCCCCTAAGTAGAATGGATCACTTTTCACTAGATATAAAAAAAAAGGCTTCAAAGCCTTTTTTTATTCCTCGTCAGATTCCTTTATCAGAGGTTTGGTTTTCTTGTACAGGATTTCAATCTGATCTTCATTCAAAATGAACTTCACAGTATGAATGTAGTATTCAATCGCAATCACAATAAAGCCAATCGCAATAATTAGAAAATAACCCAATGCCACTTTGACATTGAAATCAAGAAACATACTAATCATGGTTAGCGTTAAGTATCCACCACCAATGGCAATCAGAGTTGCTAAACCCAATACAAAATAAGCTTCATTACGGAATACTTTTACAAGCGTATTCCGCTTCTTTTCAGTTTGATAATTGATCTCTTGCATCGGGTAGCCCTCTTTTTCTTTATCCTATAATTGTATCATAAATACTCTATTTTTAATATATACCACAGGAAACAAAATAGATTAAAAACAATGGTTTTGGTATAATGCACATTCACATAAGAACTGTATGGAACCATAGAATGAGTGAGCTTATTACACAGGAATTGAATACGCCGTATCAGCTTATTAAATGTAATGAGCCTGATGTACTCATTATCGAAGCGACTGATCCCAATGGGCCGACTATCACCAATGCAGCGAAAGCAGTTGTGAAAGATGTGGTTCAAAAATATGGTCAGCAATTTAATCACAAGAACGGATTGATCTATTTAGATTCAGATGGCTACTTTGATATTCTCTCTATCGAAAATGGCGAGTTCAAAAAATACCTTCCCCTACGTGCGACTACAGTTGAACAGGCTCTTGATTTGCGTAAAGCAAAATACGTGGCAAGTTAATTCAGCTACAAAAAAATAAAGCCTAGTGATCTAGGCTTTTTTTATACGTGAGATTTAGGCTATTGGTGTAATTAAGGTGTCGGGGTTGCTTCTTTCGAGTTGATCCACCGATTTTTATTCCCGCCGTTTTAAAAACCTTCGCTCACGCTCATTACGACCTCGCTACCGCTTGGCCATGAACAGCAAAAAGCGTTTTCAAAGCGTAAACTCGCCTTTTTTTGAAGTCATTTTAAAGTCATGGGAAATTCATCTAAACACTTGTTTTTGATTGGTTTTATCGGTTAAATATTTGTAATTATCTTGTAAATTTCATTGCTCTAGTGTGGTATATATTATATAATTGTACCTATCAACTAGGGAGCAACACTATGAAACTTAAAGCACATTTCAGACAAATCGGTAAAGTTACAGGTAAGATCGTTGTAATCACAGCCGTAGATGCAAGCGGTTATACCATCACTAATGACGCATACGCCGTATGCAAAGAAGCCTTGAAGCGTTATGGCTCATCAAGCTTCAATCACGAAAATGGCTTGATCTACGAGGATTCAACAGGTCGCTTTGATATTCTCTCAATCAAGAATGGCGAGTTTTCAGATTTTATCCCATTGGGAGCCACATCGGTGAATGAAGCCATTACCATGCACCAAGCAAAATTCAACTAAGGGATCAGGGGAGCAATCCCCACCCCTGACCATTTTTAAAAAGTTCCACTTTTTGCCTAGCCAACCCCAATGGCTAGGTTTTTTTTCGCCTGAAATTCCCTTTTTCCTAAAAAAGCCTTCGCTCACGCTCCGCACGACCTCGCTTCCGCTTGGCCATAAACAGCAAAAGCGTTTTCAAAGCATCGACCCCCGACTAAAAATGCTTGTTTAAATCCACTATCGGTTATCTATATAAATATCGGTTTTTGATTGAAAAAACTCCACTTGCCAACCTATACACTTTTGTTAATTTCATTGTTTTAGTGTGGTATATATTATATAATCAAAAGATCAACTAGGGAGTAACACCATGAATACAACAACAAACAACAGCAACAATACCCCAATCCTAAACTTTGATTTCAGTGATTTTGGCACTGAATCAATCGAGCCAAAAGTTATTCATAAAAAATTCAACTTTGCTATGCACCATACCATTGAGCTATATAACGGCTTTATGAACCGTGCGACTGATGAACTTAAATCAGATACACATGATTTTGATCTACAAGATTACATCATGGGTAAAGGTGATGATTCACTTAAAGGTAATCACCAAGAAATTTACAACCCTGTTGTAAATGGTGACTTGATCGAATTTGACACCCTTTTAAACCCTGCTATCGAAAGCATCCAAATTTGGGCGAAAGAATATTACTTATCATTCCAATTGATTTGTCAGCTTGACCCTGAAAATAAATTGGATGTAGTCACTAAAACCATCTACACCTTTCGATACGGCGAACTTGTAGATTCATTCAGTTTTTCAAAACGTGTTCGATAAACCAATGGGCGAAAGCCCATTATCCAAACCCTGTATTCACCTAATTAAATTTAGGTGAATTTTTCTTTGTCACCCCCTAGTGCAGCTTGACCACGAACACTTAACAGTTTTCGCCGTTGTTATGCTGCTTTTAAGCCTTCGCTCACGCTCATTACGACCTCGCTACCGCTTGGCCATGAACAGCAAAAGCGTTTTCAAAGCAATGATCCCCGACTTACCCATACAATGTATGGTGCGGATATAAGTTTTTTGAATTAATGTTGGTAATTGATCGGAAAAACTAGAACTGTCTAAAACGACTACCACTTGAGTAGTCTGTTTTGAACTTCATTATCAAGCATTCCCCATGCAACCAATAGACGACTATCCATTTCGGCAAGATCAATTTTCTTGTTGCGGTACTGCTTCAAGAATAACCCCTCAATATCCACCCCTTTAAACATTTCAGCATGAATCATGCTGTCGAAATGATTGGTCATTTCCAAACTGTTTTCAAAATGAAAGTAAATATCCTGTAAAGCTCGGCTATCCGCTTCTGTCGGAATACCAAATCTGCAATTCTTAGCCAAATGGCTAGATGCGTATTCAGCCCCCTTACGAACAACATAATCAAACTCGCTTTCATCCCAAAGCATGTCGCTTGGTGCGCTTGATTCATAAAAAACAATCTCACCTGATGACACAGGGATATTTTTACTTACAGAACGTGCGCCCGAGAAAAACGAATAGAACTCGCCATTTTCAGAAATAACGCCCCATGCGTTATTTGCTGATGTGCGATATACAGCCCCACCCTCAATAATGCTATATCCCGCCACAACTGAATTTTTCAAACTACCGCCGTGACGCACGAAAGCACGTTCAAACCATTGCAAGTTTTGCTCATTAAAATTATATCGAGAACGGTTATACGCCCCCTCACCAACGGTATAATAATCAGATTCATTGGCTGATCTGAATTGATCCATTACCGCATTGAATTGTTGTTCTTGAATTTTGAATAATACTTTCATTTTTTAGCCTTTAGCTCTCTAGTTGATGTAACCATTTTAAGCCAACACAAAAGCAATTCCTTTTTTCGCAAGCTTGCGGTGCTGATTAAAATATAATCACAATTCGCCATATTCACTAAAAAGCCTTCGCTTGCGCTCAATACGACCTCGCTTCCGCTTGGTCATCAACGGCGATCCCAAAGCGTAATCCCCGACTTGGGTTTTGATGGGTTAGGTTTAAATATTGGGTATCTTAATAAGTTGCTGAATTTGATTGAAAAAATAACGTATATAATCAATACTTTTTTGTGAATTTCCTTGTTTTGGTGTGGTATATATTATATAATGCCATTATCAACTAGGGAGTAACACCATGACTGTTCAATCAGCTACACCAATCGCAAAAGAAATTAGTTTTAATACAGGTTGCGAGTTAGAAAACCTATATCTTTATTCACCTCAAAATGAGCAATTCGTTAATACCATTATTGCTTTTATGAACCCTGATAAAACAGCATACGAAATGCTTGATATTGACCTTAAAATCAAGCGACTTGCGACTAAGGCTGCTTTGCATCTTGAAAATATTGTCTTTGCTTTGGCTTCAAAAATTTCTGATGACTATAACGGCGGTATGTGGGCGTTTAACGATAGTCAAATTTACATTTTAGATTCTGACGATCAATTTACAGTATCTAACCCAAATAAATACAGTAACGAGAGCTTAAACAATATTGAGTTTAGCTTGTTTGTTCAAATATCAGCACTTCATTATGTGGCTGCAACGTCTGATTGTGAAATCACAAATGAAGCCCTTTCTTATTGGTGGGATAAAACACGCCTTATTGCATTTAATCCTGATAATGGATTTGATTCTTCTACACTTTATAGCATTGAATGATAATCAGCCCTTTCAAAAGTCACCGCTAAGGTGGCTTTTTTTTGCCTTGATGTTTTACCTTGCTATTTTTCCACACAAAAAGGCCTTCGCTTGCGCTCAATACGACCTCGCTTCCGCTTGGTCATCAACGGCGATTCCAAAGCATGATCCCCGACTTGGTTCTTGATGGGTTAGGTTTGAACATCGGATATTTTAATAAGTACCTGAATTTGATTGTAAAAATAGCATAAATAATCAATACATTTTTGTGAATTTCCTTGTCTTGGTGTGGTATATATTATATAATTGCATCATCAACTAGGGAGTAACACCATGAATACACAAGCTTTAATTCAGAATATGAAGTTTCAAGAAGTTTCTAAAGAAGAAATGAACGAAAAATTAAATTTGCTTCCCCCTTGCCGTTGGGAGCTAGAGCGTGGATTTGAAGCGTTTGCCATGATGGAACCGCTTTTTTCTGATATTCACACATTCTATATGAATTTGGGTGGTCGCTTCTTTCGATTCCAAGCACCATACAAAACACCGTATGCAGTTACACAGTACCTTTGCAATATTTTCATGCAGGGTAAAACGGCTTAAGCCAATCTCGTTAAGATTTTCGCAAGCTTGCGGTTTGTGAGAATCTTAACCTAAACACTTAAAATAGACACATCAAAGCAAATAGCACGGAAATTTAAAAAATGAAAACTATCGTTAATTTAACTCAACATTCTGCATCACAAGATCAAATTGCTGTGGGCGTGTTCGACCTTGCTGATACAACAGCGTTAAAAGGTCTTTTAACCTTTGCTGATCTACCAACGGCGCAAGACATTCAAGAACGTGCGGAAAAAATCGCACAGCTTGCGAAAGCTGAAAACGTCACTTCCGCTATGGTTGGCGGTGCGGGCTACCTTATGCCTAAACTTGAAGCTGAATTGATTAAGGTTGGCATTAAACCGCTTCATGCTTTCTCTCAACGTGTATCCGTTGAAACCACCAATGATGATGGTGAGGTTGTGAAAACAAATGTGTTTAAACACGTTGGCTTTGTTGATGGTTCGCTATCTTAAGGGGATAGCTCATGTTGAAATTAAAAAAGCACTTCAACCAATACAAGCAATTTTATTTAAAGCTTTCTTTTCTCTTGGGTTGGGCTTGTGCATTGCTCTTAGTCCTATCCATGAATAAGCCTTTTGATTGGGTTGATGTTTTATTAAGCTGTCTTGGTACGTTGTTCCTATCTGTGACGATTGTATGTTTCGCCACGCTCAATAAAGATCGAAATACTTACTAAATTGGAGTATCGCCGTGAATCTTGTAAAAATGACCACCATTAGCCATAGCCCAACAGCTATGCAGAAGAATCGTGATGCTTCAATCGCATTTAAACAAGCTGAATCATCAAATCAAACCTTAGCTATGATTATTAACCCCTTTGAGGTTGGCGTGGTTGATGGTTATAACGTGTTTAGTCGTGCCAAAGCGTCTATGACTGATTACCTAGATGCTTTAAATCTCACATTAGAGCAAGCCAAGCAACTTGACGCTGAAAATGAATATATTGAATTTCATCTTGCCGACTTTGCAGAGCAATCTTTTACATTCAATGTAAATACACCTATCGAGTTTGTTGAAGATGGTATTTTCCTTGCCACCGACATTTATGGAAAAAAATATCAGATCATCATTGATTATCGGATATAAAGCCCCATATATATATTATAGGTTGATCCCTTTTTTATATCCTAACAGTCCCCCAACCGTTAGGATTTTTTTTGCCTATAAAAAGCCTACACACCCAAAAGCCCCTCGCTCACGCTCGATACGATCTGCGCTCCCGCTTGATCTTCAACAGCGACCTCAAAGGTTGGTTCCAACTTTGGCTCTTGCGCCGTGCGCTCGAACATCGGTTATCTAAATAAGTGCCTTATTTTGATAGGAAAAACTATTGATATAATCAATACTTTTTTGTGAATTTCCTTGTCTTGGTGTGGTATATATTATATAATGTCATTATCAACTAGGGAGCAACACCATGAATACATTAGCTTTAATCCAAAAACCTTTCATCATCCAATCGCTTAACGGCTTGTTCTGCTATGGCACGTATCAAGCGGAACATGACCGCTTTTTGCGTCATTTCGCTGATGACGAAGCTTCACAGAATGAAGCTTCTAAGCTGTATCATTCAGGTGCATACACTGAATACCATCTAGGTGAAAATGATGCTCATGTCATTTTTGCAAATGACGCTGAAATCACTTTCGTTAAGGATGGCTTATTCCTTGCGACTGACATTTGTGGTGATACCTACAAAGTTGCAGTCGTTTATCAGCCACAGATTGAAATCAATCTTGATACGCTGACAAACCACGCTTAAGCCTTTCGCCTAGCCCTTTCCATCGGCTAGGCTTTTTTTTGCCTGTCGCACGTGCGCCGTGTGCCAAAAAGCATTCGCTCACGCTCATTACGACCTCGCTTTCGCTCGGCCACCAACGGCGATCCCAAAGCGTAACCCTCAATTTTAATTCTTGATTTTATAGGTTTTCATATCGGTTATATAAATAAATACATGGATTTGATTGGAAAAACTTTAATTTTTATCTAATAATATTCCATGTTTTTCCTTGTTTTGGTGTGGTATATATTATATAATTGCATTATCAACTAGGGAATAACACCATGTATATCAACCAATTAAATGCAGTTAAAAATGCTTTTGCAGAAAACAAAGTTTTTGCTTTGGATTCAAATGTCAGCAGCCACCTTTTTAATAAAGGTAAATCAGTTATTGAGGTTTCAAAATCTTTTGTTGTGGTCGATCAAGATCAAAATAAAATCGTATGCCGTGCGGTATGTAAATTCCCATTCACACGTAATGAACTTGGGGAAGTAACTTCATTCCAAAACAACGCTCAATTTATTCAAAACCCAATTTTAACGACTGATTACCCTTATGCGCTTCAAATCACACTTGAGGGTATGTCTGTTGAATTTGGCTTGTTTATTGATAAATCTCTAGCTGAAATCAAGGCTCATATTGAGAGCTTCCTAGATTATGAAAATAGCTTTTATATCGCTATGGACTACCTGAACCAATTGAACTTAAAAAAAGTGGCTTAAACGCCACAGTACCAATAACCCCACCATTTAAAATAATGGTGGGAAAGTCATTAAACCCCGCCCCTAGTTTGATACCTAAAGGGGTTTGGCATCTCGCTCCGTGCGAGGTGTGTTTTTGGCCATTCGCTTGCGCTCCGCACGATCTACGCTCCCGCTAGATCATCAACGGCGATTTCAAAGCACTGATCCCCCGACTAAAAATTTGGTGAAAGGTCAGATTCCCTTTATTTTTCATGGTTCGGGATATTGTTGTATAATATCTTTAGTTGCTAAATTTCTAGTGACACATCACCCATGTGATTAGATGGTCGGTTAAAAAAAATAGACTGCATGGCTCATAGCGATATATCACTTATGTGATTAAAAATAACCTATACATTTTTGTGAATTTCCTTGTCTTGGTGTGGTATATATTATATAATTACCCTTATCAACTAGGGAATAAACACCATGAAAACACCCATTATTAAAGAAGTTCACATTAGCACCATTGCCGTTGGTGATACCGTAATGCACAAGGGACAAATGCTTACAGTTTGTCGTAAGGATATTTCAAAATCCTTTTGCGGTCACTCAATTTTTGGTGATTCTTATCGTTCAGGTCGCATACCTGTTAAGCGTGTCTTATTCGCCCAATGGCGTTCAGGTCAATTTAGTCATTACGCATAAACCAACAAAAAGGGATAAAACAATGAATCAATCAAAAAAGTATGACTTAATTTTACTTGGTTGTGCGACAGGTATTGCAGTTGTCGCACGTAATAAAATAGTAAACGGCGATTATGCAAAACTCACTTTGTTGAGTGGTGTTCATTTACTTAATCCTTATCACTCATGCGCCGTGTATCTCTGATAAGATCATTGCGTTACATCACTTTAGGTTTTGATATGCTTTCACAAGATGAATATCTAGAAAAAGTAAATCCAATTCGACAACCTGTTCAATCTGATACGGTGTGTGGTTTAGACTTTTTAAATGAGTGGCTTAAGTTGGAAGAAGATTCTTTCGGCAAGCCTATTAATATGGTTCCTGATTTTCAGCGTGGTCATGTATGGACGCACGATCAGCAAACCAAGTTCATTGAGAATGTACTACGTGGTTTAGTCGATAAAAGTGGCTTAACCATTCGTTTTAACCACCCAACCAAAGAAGCCCTTAATCATACAAACGATATAACAGGTGAAATTATTTGCCTTGATGGTTTACAGCGTTTGGAAAGTCTTAAACAGTTCCTTGCAGGGAATATCCTACCGTTTGGTATGTCTTATGCAGAAATACCAAGAGTATATCTTTATTGCTCTCATACAACTTGAATAATTATATTATAAACAATTGCTTATGCTAAATCACTATATTTAGCCTTATTTTTGATTTATATTTTTAGAGTGCTGATATATACCAACGTATACTTCTTTATTTTACTTTTAATAAAAAAGTTTGATTTTAAAATATTTAGCTATAAGAATTTGGTTAATTAATTTTTAGAATAAATAGTTATTTGTTTTTATGGATTTTGTGTTATAATATCTATTATAAAGTTCTTGTGTGTTGAGTTATTTATTATGTCAGTTACATTTAATCTTAAATTTATTGGGCAAGATAAAAACAATACTATGAGTGCGTTTCAAGGGAAAGAGATTGAGATAGTGAACCCTTATGTAATTTTAGATAATGATACATATAAGGGATTATCTATTTTTCCAACTAAAAAAATAGCTGCTGAATTCTGTCAGAAATGGAATTTTCAAAAATCGTTGATCAGGAAAGTTGAATCAAGATTCCAATCTGGTTGGGCTGTTGGTTTAGGACGTAATCTTTATGTTCCTGATCTTGGTGAGGGTATGCTTATCGCAAAAGCACTCGGTTGTGTTATTGAGTCTGTTATTGATGAACGTAAATATGTGAATCAAAAAGCTACTACTATTTTTTAATATTCCTCCGTGCTAGGTCGCAACTGGTACTTGCTGTGGTTGAGTTCTTTATTGCTCTCATACAACAATGCTCATTATCCGTAAGTTCTATTGATGTGTTAATGGGATACTTTTCAGATGAGTATGATGTAAATTTTGGCGTAACTGCTCCATCTTTGGCAGAAGCAAAATCTTTGCTGCACCCTTATTTAATCAATCTAACTGAAACATTTGATGAAAGTGCCTTTGCTTTAGATATTGATTATGCAAAATTAAGTCTAAGTGACGCTGTTAAAAAAATCGTCCTAAGTGATGGTGTTGATGGTAAGGACTTTGGTTATATTCAATATAAAGATAGTGGTGATGTTATCCTTACCCTTTTTAGCGAAGATGATCACGGTATTGAAAAGACATTCACCATAACAAGCGACATTGAAGAAATCTCGGCTGAAACGTGGGAAACCCTTAAAAAATACTCTGCTGTAAGGGACGTAACCGAGCTTGCCTTAAAAGGGAAAGAGCTTAGTCAAGAGATCAGCCTAGCATAAATCATAAGTGAATCATCATGGTTCAAGTACCCATGATGATTCATTTCACATACAATGAATAAAGATTCATTTAGCAATCTTGGGGGGTAAAATGAAAGAAGTTTTTAGTGTTAAAAATATGCTAAGGGCGATTGTTTTTCCTGTGATATTTGGCGTGATCTCAATGATATTCATTAATATGATCATGCCTATCGCCAATCTAGATTTTATTGGAAGTTCAGAACAAACTAAATTCAATATAATTTTCCCAATTTTTTGTATTTTCGCAATGGTTGGGGTTGTACATATTTCTATGTTGATCACGTATAAACTCATACCCGAGAATAAGGAAATAGATACCGCATCTGTACCAAGAGCAAAAAGTAAAATTACCTTAAAAGATTGCTTGGTACTTGGGGCGATTGGTGTCATTTTAATAGCCTATTCCCTTATTTTTAGCATTTTTGATTTATCAACGATGCAAACAGTCGTTTACCTATTGTTTGGAATGTTCCTAATCTCATTTATTACGATCTTCCTTCGATTCTATGCTGCAAATAGAGAAAAAGAAAAAACGACCACCGATGAAGCTCCATAGACAAAAATCAACTTGCCTGTCACACGTGCGCCGTGTGGCATAGGCCATTCGCTTGCGCTCCCTTCGATCTTCGCTCCCGCTAGATCATCAACGGCGATCTCAAAGCGTTGGCTCCGACTTTGGCTCTTGGTGGTGGTGGGTTTAATATCGGTTATCTATATAAGTATCGGTTTTTGATTGGAAAAACTATAAAAAATAACCCATACATTTTTGCTAATTTCATTGTTTTAGTGTGGTATATATTATATAATTACCCTTATCAACTAGGGAGTAAACACCATGAAAACGATCAACACTATTACTTTACTTGGCAACATCGGCAAAGTTGAGATTGTCGAGTTCAAAGATGAATCAATCATCACCAAAATTTCATTAGCGACTAATAACCTTGTGGGTGGTGCAGAACAAACCCAATGGCATACCCTTGTCTTTAAAGGTCGATGCGCTCATGTAGTGTCTTTGCTTCAAAAAGGCGATCAATTGATGGTGAACGGAATGATGACTTATCGTTCTTGGAAAGATAATCACGGTCAATCACGTATTGCGCCCGAAGTCATTATTACGGATTCGGTAGGCGAGTTCTCAATTATTACAGGTCAAATCGGTCAAATTCCTGATCACCTAAAAACAAACTTCCAACGCCAAGCACCACAGCAACGCACACAGGCGCAACCACGCCAAGCACCGCAACAGCGTACCCAACCACGCCAACAAGCACCGCAACAGCGTCCACAGGCGCAACCACGCTACCAAGACCAATACCAAGATCAGTACCAAGATCAGTACCAAGATCAATACGACCCGCAATTTAATGATGGGCCGTTTGATAATGCGCCGTTCTTTGATGAAGAACAGTATGCGCCACAGCCACAGGCGCAAACACGCCAAGCACCGCAACAGCGTACCCAACCACAGGCACAACCACGCCAAGCAGTTTCAGCACCACGCCAAGCACCACAGCAACAGCAACAACAGCCGACCTACATTAACAACTCACAGCCACAGGCTCAAACAAGTGTTAAAGTTAATCAGGTCAGCTATGGCAAGCCAACAAACATTAGTTACAACTACAACAGCAATTAGTTGTAACACCACCCACCATTTAAAATGATGGTGGGATTCTCTTTAAACCCCGCCCCTAGTTTGATACCTAATAGGGGTTTGGCATCTCGCTCCATGCGAGATGTGTTTTCGGGCCTTCGCTTTCGCTCCGCACGATCTTCGCTCCCGCTAGATCATCAACGGCGATTTCAAAGCGTAATCCCCGACTTGGCTCTCAAGGGGCTAAATTTAGTATCAGGTATTCTAATAAGTTGCTGAATTTGTTTTAAATAATTACAAAAACAAGCAATACTTTTTTGTGAATTTCATTGTCTTAGTGTGGTATATATTGTATAATTACCCTATCAACTAGGGAATAACACCATGCAAGCAAATCTAACAATTAACGTAAAATCAAGAACCTCATTTGTTGTGGTCAATCATAATATTAATCGTAGCGGTAAAGGCTACCTCACTCAAATCAACAATAATGGCGTAAGTCCTTTAAGCACTGTGACAGGTGAATTGGTCGATCAGTTCATCAAAGTGAATCTTGATGTGTTCGCACAGTCTATGGAAGCCTATGCAGCCACCAATATTGCAAACAAAGTTCCTTTTGGAATTAAGTTCAATGATAAATCCCTTAATACAAACGATGCCTCAATCCCTGAAATCCTAGAAGCGGTTAAAACAGGTCAGTTTATCGTTGATGGTCAGGTTGGTATTGGTGCTGTTAGACGTATCGCAGCCATTGCAGGGCTACAAGTCGAACAGGTTTACAATAAAAAAGCGGTTACGGCTGTCACCCTAAAGGCTGAATAAGCCACCCCTTTAAAAAAAGTTACCCTTTTTGCCTAGCCACCCCCAATGGCTAGGTTTTTTTTGCCTGAAATTCCTGTCGCACGTGCGCCAAAAACCATTCGCTTGCGCTCCGCACGACCTCGCTACCGCTTGGCCATGAACAGCGATTTCAAAGCGTTGGCTCCGACTTTGGCTTTTGATGGGGCGAGTTTTAATATTGGGTATTCTAATAAGTGCCTGAATTTGATTGGAAAAACTTTAAAAATAATCCATACTTTTTTGTGAATTTCCTTGTTTTGGTGTGGTATATATTATATAATTGCATTATCAACTAGGGAATAACACCATGAAAACTTTAAACAAATCAGAACTTAAACAACACATCGAAAAATTAGCTCAAGCGAGAGCTAATTTCAGCAAAGAAGCTTTTTTGAGTTATATAGATGATTCAGAGGCTTTATTAAAGCGTCATATTCATACCATAATTGATGGTGATATGTTCGGTTTCCGCTTTACTGTTTCAAATGACCATAAAGCCATTGAACCAAACGCCGTTCAGCATCTTAAAGTTGGTCAGATCGTCACTTTTATCAATGACTACGGTTGTGCATTTCCAAATTTAAAAGTGCTTGGTTTTGACCATGATAAATACGGTAATACTGTTTACCTCAATACTGATGGTTATTGGGTTGGTCATCAAGCATCTAGCCTTGTCGTTCAAGATGGTTGGATCGGAATCACCCAAGATCAGATTGATTCAATCACCCAAGATCAGATTGATTGCTTTAAGCCTTACGATTACGAAATGAAAAAAGAACAATCGTTATTAAAGAAAGCAAGCTAATTGCTTTCTTTCCCTCTCAAATTCTCAATCATTAAACCCCGCCCCTAGTTTGATACCTAAAGGGGTTTGGCATCTCGCTCCGTGCGAGGTGTGTTTTCGGGCCTTCGCTCACGCTCATTACGACCTCGCTTTCGCTCGGCCACCAAGAGCGATCTCAAAGCATTAGCCCCGACTTTGGGTTTTGATGGGTTAGGTTTTAACATCGGGTATCCTAATAAGTACCTGAATTTGATTGGAAAAACTATAAAAATAATCCATACATTTTTGTGAATTTCCTTGTCTTGGTGCGGTATATATTATATAATTACTCTTATCAACTAGGGAGAAACGCTTATGTTTCACGGTAAAAATGCAATTCAATCAGAAGCAACTTACATTGCTTCTTTCATTGGCGAAAACAGTATTGCTTTGGATATTTACTATATCCGAGAGGAACACTGTCTTGCTATCGTTCATAGCGATAATGAGAGCCGTAACCGCATCATGTCGGTTGATACCTTAACTTCTAATCCTAGATTAGATGGTGATTGGCTAAGAGCTTGTGACGCTCTTAAATCCTACAAATACGCTCACCGAGCAAGCCTGAATTAATCAGGCTTTTTTTTTGTTATTTATTTAAGAGGTCAGCCTATGTTTATTCCTGAATTAGCCGTGATTACAAATATTATTATTCCGCAAAATTTGCGTGATGAAGTCCTTGAGATTGCTAAGGACTTGGAAAAAGATATGCCCTTAGATGATCAGTATTTTGAGGGTTTTCAAATTGAAAACGTCAATAGCAAAGGTGCGTTATTAACTCATTTACTTTTAGAAGATCAATTAAATGATTCGGGTGCTAGTCATGCTGAATTACTATCCAACAAACTTATAGAGCTTAAAATTCCACACAATTTCATTGTTAATGGTTCAGAAGAAAGACTGACTTTTATTAAGTTATATCGCCCTTCATCTGTTAATCGTGAAGAACTACAATGGTCGGCTTGCCTGAATATCGGTGATGATTCTCTATTTGTTGATGACCAACTCAAAAATAAGATTTCCAAATCAAGCGAGTTGCCACAATATTCAATTGATACCATGATCAAAACCATTTTTGCCGAGCTATATTAATAGCGAATCACGCCAAGCCTTGTACTTGGCAACCCAAAACCCGCCTTCGCTTTCGCTCCGCACGATCTACGCTCCCGCTAGATCATTAACAGCGACCTCAAAGCATTAGCCCCGACTTAGTTCTTGATCGGTTAGGTTTTAACATCGAATATTTTAATAAGTGCCTGAATTTGATTATAAAAATAACAAATAAAATCAATACTTTTTTGTGAATTTTATTGTTTTGGCGTGGTATATATTATATAATTACCCTTATCAACTAGGGAGTAACACCATGACTTATTTAAACAGTGAAATTATCGAAAAAATAAAAAAATGTTTTGAGCTATCAAATTCTAGCAATAAAAATGAGGCTGCTGTTGCTTTAAAACAAGCTCAAAAATTAATGAGCCTTTATAATATTTCTCACTTAGATATTGAAAAATCAAAGATCAAAATTAATGAATATCACCTGAATAAAAGAGTGAAAATTTGGGAAGCGCAATTAACGGCTAAAGTAGCCCAAATGTTTTATTGCGAGGTGGTTTATATTCAAACACCGAAAATGACTTATGCCTTGTTTGTTGGTAATAGCATTAATACTGATCTTGCACAATATACGCTAGATAGCCTATTAACCTTTGCCAAATATGATCGCAAAAAATTCCTTAGATCAATAAAAAATTATGGATATTCACCAAGCCGTAAAACAAAACTTGCTGATGATTATCTTTTTGCGTGGGTGGGTTCTGCTTTCCAAAATATTGAAGTAACACCTATTACAAGTGAAGATACAAATCTGTTCCTTCAAGCCCTTTATGATCAGCGAAAAATCGAAACGAGAACAAGTTTTGGACGTGAGCATAAGGTGAACGCTTTTGCTACTGCTAAAGGTCGAGAAGATGGTAGTAAAATTTCTGTGCGAAATGCTGTACCCAAAGGCAATCAAGCCTTGATCGCTTAATTTGGTTGAGCCTAGCTAATAGCTAGGCTTTTTATTTGTCGCAAAATAAAAATTTCTTTACGGCTTGCGGGTTCGCTTACGCTCCGCACGATCTTCGCTCCCGCTAGATCATTAACAGCGACCTCAAAGCATTAGCCCCGACTTAGTTCTTGATCGGTTAGGTTTTAACATCGAATATTTTAATAAGTGCCTGAATTTGATTATAAAAATAACAAATAAAATCAATACTTTTTTGTGAATTTCATTGTTTTAGTGTGGTATATATTATATAATGTCATTATCAACTAGGGAGTAACACCATGATTATTAATCAATCTTTTATCTTTATCAAAAAATCAAACAATGATTATTTAGTTCTAGTGATGGACTATCCAACATCACTAGGAAAAGTTTTAAACCATTTAGCCGACAATAATCTATTCAAAAAAGATGATTTGAATGTTGCCGATCTAAACCCTGATTTCCCTGATCAAATTCGCCTTACAACAGCGTCATTCTCTGAATTACCATCATTCTATGAAAACGTAACCAATATCAATCATCCGACCCAAGATTACGATGAGCTTACTCATACTCATACTTTCGATTATTTGATTGTAGATGCTTACGCATCTACAGTTACGCATGTTGCGGATTTTGATTTAAATGATTTTGATGGTGATGGTTCATTACCACAAGACACCACAGACCTTGAAACCTACATCAAAAATAATAAGGCTTCTTTGGCTCGATTGGCGGAAATCGAGCGTGAAAAAGCGGAGCGTTTAGAACTTCAAAGATCATCTGAATTGCCGTTCTAAACACTCAAAAATGTGAAGTGATAAAAATCACTTCACATTAAATCAAAAGCTCGGCATTCGCTGATTGCTCATACTTCTATAGGCTCATACGTCCATGTATTTCGCCATGCCATTTCAAACTTACAGAGCAGTTTTCAATGGGATTTAAGCGATTGTTTCCAACCAATCTTGGTTCACATAAAGTTTTTTTTAAGGTGAAGCAAAAAAAACATTTGTGAATGAAAACCGCCTGACATAATTTTCCCCTACTGAATCGGGTTCCCAAGCCTAATTCTAAGCCTACGGTTGCACCCGCCTAACGCCCCGCAGCCTTCGCTTTCGCTCAATACGACCTCGCTTCCGCTTGGCCATGAACAGCAAAAGCGTTTTCAAAGCAATGATCCCCGACTTGGCTCTTGAGGTTCTAAATTTAATATCGGTTATCTAAATAAGTGCCTGAATTTGATTGGAAAAACTATAAAAATAATCAATACTTTTTTGTGAATTTCATTGTCTTAGTGTGGTATATATTATATAATGTCATTATCAACTAGGGAGTAAACACCATGAATATTCAATCACTTCAATTACAAGGTAAAAATATTATCATCGTTGGTGATGATAGTTTTGTACTTCGTGCAGGGGTAAAGGGAATTAGTAATTTTAAGAATCCAATTATTATCCCTAAAAAAGATTTAAAAGCATCGTTACTTGATTTGCTTGATAACGATGAAAAAGCCTATGATGAATTTCTAGCTAAAACATTTGCTGATCTTGGGCGTGATTATTCGTTCAATAATTCAGAGCTAGAGGCAATTCAAACCTTATTACAGCAAGTAGATGGTGATAATAAGCTTATTTGCTTTAATTCAATCCGTAGTCGTCTATTACGCTCTCACCTATCTACACCGATACTTATTCTTAAAATGTTTCGTGCCATTGGTAAATATGCCAAATCCAATGAAGTATCAGCTAAATACGCTGACTATGTTGATGTAAAAAATGACATTGAACTTATTAAGGCTTGGTCTAACTAGGATCAAGCTAAAAAGTTATCCTTTTTTTGCCTAGTTACTCCAATGGCTAGGCTTTTTTTTGCCTGTCGCTCATGCGCCGTGTGCCAAAAAAGCCTGTCGCTTACGCTCTCTAGCCCTACGCTTCCGCTTGGCCATTAACGGCGAGTTCAAAGCATCACGCCCGACTTAAAACCTATGGTGAGAAGTCAGATACCCTTTATTTTTCGTGGTTCGGGATGTTGTTGTTTTTATTGGTTTTCCTGAATCGTTTTAAATTATTGGGGTAAAATGGGTTTATAGTCCTAAAACTATGTTTTATAATCTTTTTAGTCGCTAATGTTCTAGTGACATATCACTCATGTGATTAGTTGGATCTGCTTTCAAGGGGTGACGAGCCAAATTCAGTGACATATCACTCATGTGATTAGTTGGAGATGAAAGAAATCTTTAGAAATGAAGAAATTGTGACATATCACTCATGTGATTAGTTGGAGATCAACAAAGCAACGGCTTTCGTTAAAGCAGTGACATATCACTCATGTGATTAGTTGGTTATTCATCAATATGACTGCTTTTATTTGAGTGTGACATATCACTCATGTGATTAGTTGGACATTTAAATAATGTTGTAGATTCTAGTAATTGTGACATATCACTCATGTGATTAGTTGGTTATAAGGCACAGGTAAATCATTGGCGTTATCGTGACATATCACTCATGTGATTAGTTGGTTTTTCTTTGTTTCTCAAAGAAAGTAATTAGCGTGACATATCACTCATGTGATTAGTTGGCTAAACAGACTAATTTTGAAAATTGCTTTAATGTGGCATATCACTTACGTGATTAGGTGAACATGAGGAAATAATGGCGCACATGGCATTAAGTGACATATCACTTACGTGATTAGGTGAAGAAATAACTGTGCTACGACAGACACAGGGAGTAACATATCACTCATGTGATTAAGTGGATGGTAACTGCTATAAGTTTTCCATAAATGTGTGACATATCACTTACGTGATTAGATGGTATTACAACTGATTTTTCTAATCCTTCGAGTTGTGACATATCACTTATGTGATTAAAAACAATACATACATTTTTGTGAATTTCCTTGTCTTGGTGTGGTATATATTATATAATATTCCTATCAACTAGAGGAAAAACACCATGTTAGACACTATGAACGCCATTCCATCTTCGTTTATTTTTAACCGTGAAATGCCTTTACATGCACAAATTGTTGCTGAAATTAAAGCATTGGTTGAATCGTATCATTACAACTTAAAAGAATTACATAATTTCATTCAGACCCAAGCTTCAATAACTCAAAGCTCATTAGTTTTGCAGCGTATCTTGCAAAGTGACCCCTACTATATTTCACACAAAAAAGTGAATAAAAGTGCATTGGTTGAACACGCCATCTTAAATGCCACTCAAGATACGAATAAGTATTTTTGGGATATTGTCAAAGAGGCAATCTACGATAAATATTATCCATTCAGTAGTCTTGGAATAAAAGCTCAATTTTCTTATCAAAACTATACGAGCAACTATAACGGCGCACATTATTTAGATTTCACTTTAGAAAATGTTGTCGCTTTTTTGGATGACTATGTATTCCAACCTGTCACAAAAGAAATCGCCGTGTCTGTGCTGAATAGCTTTAAAGATCAGTTTGGTGAGGATGCGATCTACTTTGCTGTAGAAGATGTTAAATACTTCGTGAAAGAGTTAAATACTTATAGTGGTCACACCGATCTATTAATTTCCTTGATGTATCTGCATTATTTAGAACAAGATAGCTCTCAAGATTGGTTAAACTTCATTAATTCATACCACTTAAAGTTTATGAATGATGCTGATAATAATCTTTTCCGCATCAAAAAAGGTAAAGAGCCGAATGATACCGCTATTACCTTTAAACAGCCCTTAGTGGCGTTATTTGAGAAATATACGACTGCAACCACAAAATCACCTGAAAATGTATAAGGAAGCCAACCATGCGATTTAAAGCCCTATTTAAAGCTATTGATGCGAGTTTGGAGCCTCAAGTGGTTGTTTTGACCGTTGCTGACGATCAAGCCTACCTTTCCCCCGACTTTCTTGGAGCAGCTTCATCAAAGTTGGATAACCTTAAGGCAATGTCAATCTTGGGGTTGTTACAGCACCGTTTTGACATTGTGAATATGGAAAGTTCTGAAATTGGTAAGGTTTACCAACAGTACCTTACAAGTAAAGATCATATTATTGTCGATCAGGTGACTTATAGCTTGAACGATATTGAAATATTGGCCTTTGGTTCAGAGCCATTTGATAAAAAGGCACAAAGCTTTTCAGATGTATATATGCAGATGTATGTTGAATCTATTTCAGGATTAGCTACTGATGATATTGTTTGGATTTATGAACAATCCAAAACTGTTCCTATTGTGGCTAACTACCTAGCTGATTTTCACAAGGACGCATTAAGCAAATTCCATTACGAGTTAAATGAATCGGAAGCGGTTATTTTCGCTAAAATATAAATCCTCAAACACAGTTAAGGCGATTGTTTTAACTGTGTTTTTTCAATACTCTAGTAGCAAGTTGAACACATAAAATTCACATGAAAGGAATAACAATGTCCAATCCGAGTTTGAATGACTTTCGCAACATGGCAGCGACAGCAAGGGAGCTAGATGAACATGCGCCAAAAGCTGAAATAGCCATTGCGATTGCCATGTTTGCTTGTTTTAAATTCATCTATCTTTTCACTACAAATGCATTAGTCGTGATGAAGAATGAGCATAATATTTTCTTGAAAGTATTTTATACATTCCATTACTACACCACAGTACCGTTACTTGATCTTGTTTTTAATTCTTATTTTGCCGTATTTAATATTTTAGTTCGATTTTCATTTATTGGGCCGATCTTAAGCTATGTGATTACAACGATTTTCTTTCTTGCCATTATTGTTTATTTGTTTGTCAGCATATTCTTGGTGTTTAGAGTGTTGTTTCAGGGGTTCCCTGCTCTTGTTGGTGGGTTTCTCTTACTGTATATCCCTTCGCTCATTTACTTTATGTATGTAGCGGTTTTGCGCTAAATTTAGGTTAGGTTGTAAAAATGAATAAAGAGCTATTATCTGAAAGCTTGCTCACTGTATTTGCAATGATCCTTGTTCTTATGGGGTTAAACTATTATGCCTTTAAGGATTTAGATAAGAGCAAGCAGCTTAAGTCGATTACGGATAAAGATGTTGCTGTGATCTCAAAAGAGTTCGGTCATAAATTTAAGTTTGTTAAAGCGGATATGTCAGCCTGTGTATCCAAAGATGATCCTGATAAACCTTATACCCGCTACGACTGTAATGTGTTTCTCTTGGTTCAGGATGATAAAGGTAAATATTTAAACTTACGTTTTGATGGTATTTATGATTATTGGAATGGTATGGGGGAAATGTTTGATAACCCATTGCGCTATTACAATCGAAAAACCTCATTTTTGGATTCAATGAAATAACTCCAACGCAAAACCCAAATTTCTGTTTTTTTGATATAATTAACAACTTAAGCCTATTTGCCTAGCCCTTTCCATCGGCTAGGCTTTTTTTTGCTTGTCGATCATGCGCCGTGTGCCAAAAGCCTTCGCTTGCGCTCTCTAGCCTTACGCTTCCGCTTGGACATTAACGGCGAGTTCAAAGCATCACGCCCGACTAAAAATTCATGGTGAAACGTCAGATACCCTTTACTTTTCGTGTTTCGGGATATTGTTGTTTTTATTGGTTTTCCTGAATCGTTTTAAATTATTGGGGTAAATTAGGTTTATAGTTCTAAGGCTATGTTTTATAATATCTTTAGTCGCTAAAGTTTTAGTGGCATATCACTTACGTGATTAGGTGGAAGCAAAATTGACTACAACAAGCCTATTCGTGGTGGCATATCACTTACGTGATTAGGTGGTTTCCCGATAATCGAGTCGGTATCTGAATAAAGTGGCATATCACTTACGTGATTAGGTGGATACAGCTTGCCTCATTTCTGATGGACGGGTAGTGGCATATCACTTACGTGATTAGGTGGAAGGTACTGTATGCTTTCGTAGTTTTCCCGAAGTGGCATATCACTTACGTGATTAGGTGGTTTGTGGTCTGTAGGATAGATGTACATATAGTGTGACATATCACTTATGTGATTAGGTGGTCGGGGTTGTATTGATTACCTAGTAGCACACAATGACATATCACCCATGTGATTAGGTGGCATCTTTTTTCGTATTTGCATATAAATTTAAAGTGACATATCACTTATGTGATTAGGTGGCATTATCTTTGGTTCTGATTGATTAGCAATCAATAACACATCACTTATGTGATTAATAACAATCAATACTTTTTTGTGAATTTTATTTTCTTATTGCGGTATATATTATATAATTAACCTATCATAACCGTAATTTTTAATAGATAAAAACATGCAGGGCCAAGAATGGGTGATGTGTGCTGATCTTAATCATGTTGTTCACGTGGCAAAGGTTATAGATGGTAAATACAAGCCAATTTGCTCAAGCCGAGCAAGACGCTTAACTATTAAAAATAAAGCATCGGAAATTACTTGCCCCGACTGCTCTTACATTTATCGACCTCAATAGTTTAAATAATCACAACAAAAGCAATTTACCTATGCGCCGTGTACCTATCACGGCGTTTTAGCGAGTTCAAAGCTCAAACCCCGACTTAAATTCTATGGTGAAAATTCGATTCCATGTTTTATAATGGCTATTGGTGGCACATCACTTATGTGATTAGGTGAAATGCACTAACTGTTGTGCGAGTAACGCTTTTTCGCCACATCACTTATGTGATTAAATGAAGTAAATTGACTTGCCATTAATGCAGTAGAGCAAGATATATCACTTATGTGATTAACTGATATTACGCTGATAGAGGTGTCAGTTGCTCAAGCTGATTTATCACCCATGTGATTAACTTTTTTAAGATAGCTTGAAATTCAAAGCCTACATGACAACTTGTGTCGTATATAGCTTGTTGGTTCAAATCTTTGTTATTGATTCTGTGATATAAATTATCACAAGCAAATAATATCAGGGCCACCCACAATGTCAGATCAAGCTCCGTTCTTTATAATTCAACATACCTACGTTGGCTCACACCCACACTTAAGTAGAAATATTGATTCAGATTTTGCTTTTATCTCAAATAATCCTGTATATCTAAAACACGATGAAATCACATACAACGGTGCTGATTTTTCTTTTAATGAAGATGATTATGACTCTAGCAGACTGATAAATGATGAGTATTCCGATGATGAATGGAAAATCTCTGTTTTCGGTAAATACAAAACCTTTGAAGATGCCCAAAAAGCGATACCCGAGTTACTAGGCGAGGTTCGCTATGCCAATCCATATAAGGATGATCCTGTATTAGCGCACCCTGAAAGTGTTTATTACCGTTTTAATAGTCTATTCCGTTATTTAAAACCTACTTAAACCTACTTACGTGGGTTTAATGTTTAATTCCTACTTCATCATCAAGAACCAATTGCTATTGCGCTTGGGATTACCTCAATTCCATAGGCTG